>NZ_JBJOCA010000009.1:0-131919 GCF_045898275.1 Clostridioides sp. GD02404 | reverse complement strand
GTAAAATATATATGTAGTTTTTAGAGTGTTAACTCTAGAAAATTAGTTATATTAATTTATAAAAATTTAATGCGGGTGTAGCTCAATGGTAGAGTTCTGGCCTTCCAAGCCAGCTGTGAGGGTTCGATCCCCTTCACCCGCTCCAAAAGATTATGTGGTTACAATAGCAGAGAGGATACACCTGTTCCCATTCCGAACACAGAAGTTAAGCTCTCTAGCGCTGATGGTACTTGGTGGGAAACTGCCTGGGAGAGTAGGACGTAGCCACTTAATCTTTTTTTGTTGTATAAAATTTAATAAAACTACAATTATTATATGTTTTTATATGTCTTTTATAGATTTTTTTGGCAATAAATGATATAGTGGATATAATTAAATATATTAGATATATTTAATTTTTTTATTTTTTGTGTTTTATAAGTTTATTTTTTATATAATTATTTATAATTTTGGGTAGATACACTTTGATATATTTTTTAAATTTAAATCTATAAAACAAAATAGAAATTTATATTAAGTAAGGAGATTAATAAATTAATATGAGAAGAAATGCGAAGTTATTAACAACAGGAATTCTTTCAATGGCAATTGTTGCACCGACAATGGCATTTGCCACTGAATCTAGTGCTATGGAAAATAATGCAGATTTAAATATAAGCTTAGAGAAAAAAAGTATAGTTTTAGGTAGTACGTCAAAAGTTAGTGTTAAATTTAAAGAAAAGCCAGATGCAGACAGTATTACATTAAAATATAAATGTTATGACATGCCATTAGATACGACTATAAATTACAATAAATCAACTGGAGCATATGAAGGGACTATCAATTATAATAAAGACCCAGAATATCAAAATGTTTGGGAGTTACAAGGTATAATAATAAACAGTGAAAATAATCCGAAGACTTTAAACAAACAAGACCTGGAAAAGATGGGACTAAATTTAAAAGACTATAATGTAACACAAGAATGTATAATTGAAGACATAACTTCGAGAAAAGATGTAAGTAAATACTTGAGAAAAACTTCTGCACCTATCACAGAACTTACAGGAAGTGATAGATATGAAACAGCAGTTAAAATAAGTAAAGAAGGCTGGAAAAATGGTTCAGATAAGGTAATTATAATAAGTGGAGATGTAAGTATTGATGGGATTATATCAACTCCATTAGCGACTACGTATAATGCACCTATACTTTTGGTTGAAAAAAATAATGTGCCAGATAGTGTAAAATCAGAATTAAAACGTCTAAATCCTAAAGATGTAATTATAATTGGAGATGAAAACTCCATTTCTAAAACTAGTGCTAATCAGATAAAAACAGCTGTAAAGGCTAGTCAAACACGTCTAAGTGGCTCTAATAGATATGAGACATCTCTATTGATAGCAAAAGAAATAGATAAAAATCACGATGTAGATAAAGTGTACATAACGAATGCTACTGGTGGAGAAGTGGATGCACTCACTATAGCAGCAAAAGCAGGTCAAGATGAGCAACCGATTATATTAACTGATAAAGATAGTATTACAAATAATACATACAAATGGTTGGAGAGTGAGGACTTACAAAGTGCTTATTTTATAGGTGGTCCTCAAATGATATCAACAAATGTCATCAATAAAATAAATGATATAACGAAGGATAGTGTTACTAATAATAGAGTATATGGGGCAGATAGACATGAAACAAATGCAAATGTAATAAAGAAATTCTATACAGAGGATGAATTAGAAGCTATGTTAGTAGCTAAATCGGATGTACTTGTTGATGCTTTAGCAGCAGGTCCATTGGCAGCTAACTTAAAATCACCAATACTTATAACACCAAAAACGTATGTGTCTGCATATCATAAAGAGAATTTAGAGGCCAAATCAGCTAATAAGGTATATAAAATAGGTGGTGGATTGACTTCCAATGTAATGAACTCTATAGCAGCATCATTGTCTAAGCACAATACTACTCCAACAGACCCAGATAATAATACTGGTGCTAAGACAGTTATGATTGACCCAGGACATGGTGGTTCGGATAGTGGAACAACAGGAAAACCATTAGGAGGTATTAAAGAAAAAGATTATACTTTAAATACTTCACTTGCAACTACTGAATATTTACGTTCAAAAGGTATAAATGTAATTATGACTAGAGACACAGATAAAACTCTATCACTTGGAAATAGAACTGCTTTATCTAATTCTTTAAGACCAGATTTATTTACAAGTATACACTATAATGCGTCTGATACAACTGGAAATGGTGTGGAAGTATTTTATAAACTTGAAGATAAAAATGGTGGAACTACCAAAACTTTAGCTACAAATATATTAAATAGAATTTTAGAAAAGTTCAATCTAAAAAACAGAGGTGCTAAGACGAGAGCACTATCAACTGATGCAACAAAAGATTATTTATATGTTTTAAGAACAAATGACATGCCAGCAGTACTTGTAGAATGTGCGTTTTTAGATAATGAAAAAGATATGAGTTTATTGAATACATCAAGCAAAGTAAAGGAAATGGGTACACAAATTGGTAAAGGTATAGAAGAGTCACTAAAATAGTCTAAATGAGAATAATTAAAGGTCTTAATATAAAATAAATTATTGTATTAAACTTAGACTAAGTCTACAAAATAAAATATAATTGTATTAGTAAGAAAGGCTATATATATACTGTTGCATATAAGTGCAAAATAGTGTATATATAGCCTTTTGTAGTTAAGTATAATATAAAAATATTCATATAGACCAAGAATATTATTAGCTATTAAAAATGGTGATATTTGTCTATAAAATACGATGAAAATTAAGGTATTCTGTGTTATTATTTGTTTTTTATGGATTTTTATGGATTTTTATTGTAATAAGTGATATAGTGAAGATAAATAAATGTATCTAATACGTTTATTTTTTTTATTATTTTATTTTTATAATTTATTTATGAATTATTTATAATTTGGGAAGATACACTTTGACATATTAAAAAATTAAGAAGATTAAATTAGAAATTTATTTTAAATAAGGAGATTGATATGAAAAGAAATACAAAATTATTAACAACAGGAATTCTTTCAATGGCAATTGTTGCACCGACAATGGCATTTGCCACTGAATCTAGTGCTATGGAAAATAATGCAGATTTAAGTATAAATTTAGAGAAAAAAAGTATAGTTTTAGGTAGTACATCAAAAGTTAGTGTTAAATTTAAAGAAAAGCCAGATGCAGATAGTATTACATTAAAATATAAGTGTTATGACATGCCATTAGATACGACTATAAATTACAATAAATCAACTGGGGTATATGAAGGGACTATCAATTATAATAAAGACCCAGAATATCAAAATGTTTGGGAGTTACAAGGTATAACAATAAACAGTGAAAATAATCCGAAGACTTTAAACAAACAAGAACTGGAAAAGATGGGACTAAATTTAAAAGACTATAATGTAACACAAGAATGCATAATTGAAGACATAACTTCAAGAAAAGATGTAAGTAAATACTTGAGAAAAACTTCTGCACCTATCACAGAGCTTACAGGAAGTGATAGATATGAAACAGCAGTTAAAATAAGTAAAGAAGGCTGGAAAAATGGTTCAGATAAGGTAATTATAATAAATGGAGATGTAAGTATTGATGGTATTATATCAACTCCATTAGCAACTACATATAATGCACCTATACTTTTGGTTGAAAAAAATAATGTGCCAGATAGTGTAAAATCAGAGTTAAAACGTCTAAATCCTAAAGATGTAATTATAATTGGAGATGAAAACTCCGTTTCTAAAACTAGTGCTAATCAAATTAAATCGGCTGCAAATGCTAATCAAACACGTCTAAATGGCTCTAATAGATACGAGACATCTCTATTGATAGCAAAAGAAATAGATAAAAATCATGATGTAGATAAAGTATATATAACAAATGGTAAGGATGGTGGAGAAATAGATGCACTTACTATAGCAGCAAAAGCAGGTCAAGATAAGCAACCAATTATAGTGGCTGACAAAGATAGTATTACAAATAATACATATCAATGGCTAGAGAGTGAGGATTTACAAAGTGCTTATTTTATAGGTGGTCCTCAAATGATATCAACAAATGTAATCAATAAAGTAAATGATATAACGAAGGATAATGTTACTAATAATAGAGTATCTGGTGCAGATAGACATGAAACAAATGCAAATGTAATAAAGAAATTCTATACAGAGGATGAATTAGAAGCTGTGTTAGTAGCTAAATCAGATGAACTTGTTGATGCTTTAGCAGCAGGTCCATTAGCTGCTAGCTTAAAATCACCAATTCTTATAACGCCAAAGACGTATGTGTCTGCATACCATAAAGCTAATTTAGAAGCTAAATCAGCTAATAAGGTATATAAAATAGGCGGAGGATTGACTTCGAAGGTAATGAATTCTATAGCAGCATCACTATCTAAACATAATACAACTCCAACAGACCCAGGAAATAATACTGGTGCTAAGACAGTTATGATTGACCCAGGGCATGGTGGTTCAGCACCTGGAAATTCATTTGGAGGAATGATTGAAAAAGATTACAATTTAAATACTTCACTTGCAACTACTGAATACTTACGTTCAAAAGGTATAAATGTAATTATGACTAGAGATGCAGATAAAACTGTATCACTTGGAAGTAGAACTGCTTTATCTAACTCACTTAAACCAGACTTATTTACAAGTATACATTACAATGGTGATAATAATAGAAAAGGTCATGGAGTAGAAGTATTTTATAAACTTAAAGATAAAAATGGAGGAACTACTAAGACTGTAGCTACAAATATATTAAATAGAATTTTAGAGAAATTTAAACTTACTAATAGAGGTATAAAAATAAGAACTCTAGACGATAACCCTGCAAAAGATTATTTATATGTTTTAAGAACTAATAATGTGCCAGCTGTACTTGTAGAATGTGCATTTTTGGATAATGCTAGTGACATGAGTTTAATAAACTCTCCAGCAAAAGTAAAAGAAATGGGAACACAAATAGCTAAGGGAATAGAAGAGTCATTAAAGTAATTGTAAGTAAAAATATTTGAAAGTTTAATATAAATTTATAATTGTAAATTTACATTAAAGCCATAAAATGAAATATAAGTGTATCAATACCAAAGACTGTATATACATTGTTGCATATATGAATGCAAGACTCTGTATATATAGTCTTTTTTGTAGTTAAATGCAATAATTTGATTGTATTTTGTAAAATACACAATATGATATAATTAGATAATATACACTTAATTTAATTGAGGAAGGTGATTATGTGGAATATTTACTTGAAAAGAGTGGTTTAAAAGAATATAGATATGAACCTTTAAATAAATACAGAGAAATATTAGAAAAAAACTATAATAATTCAAGAAGCATTATACTATTAGTTCCAAATAATAATACAAAAATAAGATATGAAAGGTTTTTAAATTTAGATTACAGTGAAGAGTTGAAAATAACAACATATATAGGTTTTGTAAAAAAAGAATTATTGAAGTATTGGCCACTTATAATAGAAAAATGTAATGAAATAAATAAAAAAACTGTATCTCCAACATTTATATCAAACAGCTTAAGTGAATATTTAATAGTACAGAAAGTTAAGGAAAAAAGGATACAAGAAGGTTACTTTGAAGATATTACAGGAACAAATAAATCAATAGCAAATAGTATAATGACTAATATAAACAAAGCAGCATTCAATTTAACTGACTTTGATTCTATAGGAGAAAAAATATATTCATCAAAGAAAAATAGAGACAGTATATACAGATTTTCATACACTCAGATGGATGAAATTATATCATATTATATAAATTCATTACTATCAAATTCAATTTTGGATAATGCGTTAAGTGTATATCTATATAATCAATATCTGCTTACTGATGATTTTTATATAAAAAACTTATTTAAAGAAGTAAGATATATAATAGTGGATAGCCTTGAAAGTTCAAGTAATGTAGAAGTTGATTTTATTGCAAAAGCATTAGACAATGTATTAGAAAGTTATATATATATTGACTATAGCAAGGATTATTCTGTATTTAACAATATAGATATAGACTATATAAATGAAAAGATAATATCAAAGATTAACTCACAAGAAAAAGATAAGATTAAGAAGAAGAGTATTAAAATAGAGGATTTATATTTATTAAATGCAAAAGTAGAATTGAATCAATCAAGCCAACTGTACAATGAAATGTTAGATTTAATAAGTAATAAAATTATATCTCTTATAGAAAGTGGGGTATCTCCAAGAGATATAGCAATTATATCTCCTATAAATAATACTATATTAGAGTATCAAATTAGGGATTCTTTGATAGAAAAAAACATAGATGTTTTTAATACTAAAAAAGACAAAAAAGCAATAGATTATCCTTATGGAAATGCCCTTGTAGTGGCTACTTGCATATTTTATGGGTATTTAGATTTTATAAAAGAGGATGAATATTTAAGCTTTTTAGAAACTCTTTTAGAAATAAATCGGATAAAAGCATTTAAACTTTTCAATGAAACAAGAAATTCAAGTATTGATGATATAGATGGATATAGTCAGTACTGTGATATTTTACAGTATATTGAAGATAAGAAGAAAAGTGATATAAAAATACATGAATTTTTAATTCAGTTCTATATAGATAAAATGCTAGGTTTAAAAGAAGGTAAAAAAAACGTTGGCTTATGTAAAAAGATAATAACTGAAAGTGAGTCTTTTAGTGAAAGTATAAATTTACTTGGTATGAGAGAAGAAAAAATATTTATAGAAGCTTTAAAGACTACAATAAACGATTATTACTCTGTTGTTGATATAGAGGAGTTGAAATCCAAAGATAAAATAGTAATAACTACTCCTTATTCATATATATCATCAAATATAGATAGAAGTATACAAATATGGGTAGATATAGGAAGCAATGCTTGGAATATGAAAATAGAAAAAGATATAAGTAATTTAATTGTACTTAGAAAATCTTTTGAGGAAAAAAAGGTTTATACAAATGAAATGGAAGAATATTATAAGAAATATTATCTATACAATACTGTATATAATTTATTACTAAATGCAAATAAAATTTATGCATATAAGAGTGAGTATACTATTAACGGATATATTCAAGAAAGTATGTTATATAGTATACTCTTAAAAATCTCACATAAAGGAGATAAGAATTATGATTAATATAAATTATAGAGAAGATCAGATACCGATAATAAATTATGAAGCTGGTACTATGGCAGTACCAGCAGTACCAGGTGCAGGAAAAACATTCATAATAACAAACTTAGTAGCGAAGCTATTACTTGAGCAGAGGCATAAAGGAGGCAAGATATTAGTTCTTACATATATGAACAGTGCTGTAAATAATTTTAAAGGTAGAATAAAAAAGATTCTTGAAGAGAACAAAATAGATGATATTAGCTCTTATGAAGTAATGACCATACATAGTTTGGCTGTAAAGATAATAAAGGAAAAACCAGAAGTTGTAATGTTAAGTGAGGATTTTAATATAGCTGATGATTTACAAAAAAATATTATATTAAATGAATGTATAAATAGATTTAGATTTGAAGGAGGAGAAAGAGCTTTTAGATGGTTTCTAAAGGAGCAAAAAGATGAGCATTGGAAGGAAATAACTCTTGAGGCTTGGGAAAAAGGTTTTTTTGAATTTGCAGTAAACGCAATAAGTGAGCTTAAGTACAAGGGGATTTCTCCAGATAAACTTGAGGAAATATTGTCAAGAGGACACAAAGGAATGCTTAAAATTATTTTACCAATATATAAATTATATGATAGGAAGTTGAAGCAAAATGGATTACTAGATTATGATGACATATTAATTTTAGCAGAAAAAACTTTGACATTAGATGAAGCACTTAGAAAGAAATTTCAAGTTAGGTACAAATATATTTTTGAAGATGAATGCCAAGATTCAAATGAAATTCAAGGTAATATAATAAAAATTATATCTAGTGAAAACAAAAATTTAGTTAGAGTGGGGGATATAAATCAGAGTATAACAGGTACATTTTCATCATCAGACCCTAGATTTTTTAAAGAATTTATAAATAACTCAGATTTCTGTTATAGGATGAATATGTCAAATAGAAGTTCAGAAGATATACTTAATTTAGCAAATACTCTTGTAGATTATGTTACAAAGGAATTTAAACAGGAAGAATGTAGACATGCTCTTGAAGACATGCAAATAAAGACTGTTCCAAATGGAATGGGTTATAAAGAAAATCCTAGCCCAGAACATTACAATATAAATGTAAAGTGGTATAAAAGCTGGAAAAATGAAATAGAGCAAACTGCCAAATATGTTAAAGGGATAAAAAATAAATACCCAGATAAGAGTATAGGTATATTAGTTCCATTTAATGAGCAAGTTACACAAGTTGCTAAAGAGCTTAGAGAATACAATCTATCTTTTGAAGAATTAGGTCCAAATTCCATGAGTAAGAGGAAAATTATAAACAACATAGCATCTATTATTGATTTTATGCTACATTGTGATGATATAGAAAAGTTAATAGATGTACTTGATAAGGTTTTTATAAATACTGATAATGAAGCAGAGGAAAAAACTTTCTTAGAAGTAATAAAAAATTATTCAACAGAAGAAATTATCTACAATTTTGAATTTAGTAAGATAGAGACTGATTTAATCGAAATTAATGAAGAAAGTGATATATATATAAGTTTCAAAAGAGGAATAGATATTATAAAACATATATTAGAATATCCAGTAATAAGGTTAGACATATTAGTTTTATTTATTGGGAAAAAACTTAATTTAGAAAAAGAAGATAAGGCTGTACTTGATTATATATCTTTTTATATAAAGTATCTAGTATCAGAAAATATACATATGGATTTAGAAGATGTATATAATTTATTGTTTGATGTAAAAAATAAGGTATTCAATCACATAATAGATGTAGTATATGAAATAAATGGATATGAACCAGAACCTGGAAGTATAACATTATGTAACTATCATAAGTCAAAGGGGATGGAGTGGGATTGTGTGTTTTTATTAGGTCTTATTGAATATAATTTCCCTGACAATATCAATCAAAAATTTCAGAGTGATAAATGGTATTTAAAAGAAAAATACAAAAATCCTATGGCAATTATTAAATCAGAAATCGAGGCTATATTAAAAGGAAGTATCTCAACTGACTATGCTCATAAAACTAAGATTGATTCTATAAATGAAAAAATTAGGCTTTTATATGTAGGAATCACCAGAGCAAAGGAAATGTTAATACTTTCAGGAAGTGCCTATAGAGATGAAAATGATATAGGTAATAAAAGAAAAGAGCAAAAACCAAGTATATACTTAAACAGATTGAACCGACATATTAGTGAAAAGAGGTTGAATAACTGTTAATATATAATAAGTTTGATTATGCGAAATTCTATGAAACAGGAACCCTGTGACTTTAGTCATGGGAGGTTCAGTGAAAAAGTTAAAACAATAGATAGTAGCAAATAGCTATTAAAAATAAAGTTAAGAGAGAAGTGATATGAGTGAATGATAAATTAAAATATTTTTCTTATAGTCAAAATTCAATTAACACGTATAAATCATGTCCATTGAAGTTTAAATATAAATATATTGATAGAATAAATTGGAAAAATGATGATATTGGTAGTAGAGAGTATTATGAAAGCTTAAAAACAGGAAGAGATTTTCATTTAATTTGCGAAAGGTATTTTAGCAATATACCCCTTGGAATCTATTTTAATGATGAGGATAAAAATGGCAAAAAATTTTTAAAATGGATTGAAAATATAAAAAAAGTTGTCTCTATTAAAGAAGATAAAATATATCTACCAGAGTATGAAGTAAGGATGACTTTGAGAGGAGATACACTACAGGCAAAGTATGATTTAGTTGTAGTTGGAAAAGATGAGATAGAGATATGGGATTGGAAAACTGAGTCTAAAAAGATTGACTATAAAAATGTAGAAAATAGAATACAAACAATTGTTTATATGTTTTTAGCAAAAGAAGTAATCCCAAAAGTTTTAAAAATGGACATAAATGTTAAAGATATAAATATGAAATACTATCAACCTGAATTTGATGACTTACCAATCATCATTTCATATGACGAAGAAAAGCATGAAACAAATAAAAATAAAATTCAAACTTATATAAATATGATAAAGAATACTAATTATGAAGAACATACATACGAAGACAATCTATACAATGATATAGAAAAGGTATATAATAAAGAAGAACGTATGTGCTATAGAAATAAGAAGCATTGCAAGTATTGCGAATTCAATAAATTATGCAATGATAAAGAAATAGATTATAGTATTTTGGAGGCGGAAATTTATGGGACTTAGGTTTATATTAGGTAGAGGTGGAAGTGGAAAATCTACTTATATGCTAGATGAAATTAAAAGAGAAGCTCAAAGAAATGAAATAACATCAATTATACTTTTAGTTCCAGAACAATACACATTTGAGGCTGAAAATAGAGTGAGTAAACTATTTTTAGGAAAAGAAAAAGATAAGTATCTAAGAGTTAGAGTGCTTAGTTTCAAAACACTAAGTAATATAGTTTTTTCTCAAGCAGGAGGATTAACAGATGTAAATATAAATTCTAGTGGAAAAGCAATGATGGTATATAGAGCGATTGAAGATGTAAGTGAAGAATTAAATGTATTTTCAAAGTCAAAGTCACAATCTGGTTTTGTAAGTTCAATTGCAGATATGATATCGGAAATGAAACAGTACAATATAAGTCCTGAAATGTTAGAAAATATATCAGGAGAATTAGATAATGAGACTTTAAGCCTAAAATTAAAAGATATAAGTAAAATATATAATTCTTTTGAAGGAAAATTACATGAAAATTATGTAGATGCTCAAGATATGTTAACCTCATTGGCAAATAGGATAGAATTAAGCAGTTATTTAGATGGAGCTTGTGTTTATATAGATGAATTTACAGGTTTTACACCAAATCAGTACAATGTAATAAAGAGCATATTAAATAAAGCTAAAAATGTCAGTATTTCTTTAACTGTAGATGACATTAATTATATTGGATATAGTAAAGCAGATGTATTTTCTAGAACTAAATTTACTTATTCAAAGTTAACTCAATTGTGTAATGAAGAGGGGATAAAAATACTTCCACAAGTAAATTTGAATACAGGTGTTATAAAAAGATTTGAAGAAATCAAAGAATTACAACACTTAGAAAGATTTTATAATGCTTATCCATATAAAACATATTTAAATCCAACTGAAAATATAAAGATAAAAGAGTTTAATAATTTATATTCAGAGGTAGAAGAAATAGCTAAAGAAATTGTACATTTAGTTAGAGATAAGAATGTTAGATATAGAGATATAACTATAGCCACAAGAGATTTAAATAGATATGATTTTTTAGTACACTCTATATTTAATGAATATAATATACCAAATTTTATAGATAAGAAGAGAGAAGCAAAAAGTAACCCGATAGTTATTTTAATTATTTCAGCCTTAGAAATGAAGCATAGACGATATGGATATGAGACCATGTTTAGATATTTAAAAAGCGGACTTATAGGAATTGATAATAATGATATAAATTTACTAGAAAACTATGTGCTAGCTAATGGAATAAAAGGTAAGAAATGGTTTGATGAAAAATGGGATTATAGAATAACACAGAGTCTTTCTAGTGAAGAAAGTGAATTTGAACTAGAATTAAAAGATAAAATAAATGAAATAAAAAATAGAGTACTAGAGCCAATAGTTACTTTACAAGAAAAACTAAAAGGGAAAAATAGAGTAAAAGAAATATGTAAGTATATATATGAATTTTTACTGGATATAAATATGCCAGAAACTATAGAAAGTTTAATAGTAAATTTTAAAGATAAAGGAGAACTTGATGTTGCCAATCAATACTCACAAGTTTGGGATATAGTAGTGGATGTACTAGACCAAATGGTTGAGCTTATGGGTGATGAAATAATTTCTTTAGAAAAATTTATAAAGCTAATAACTTTAGGTTTTGATGAATACGAATTAGGATTAGTTCCTCCTAGTATAGACCAAGTACTTGTAAGTAGTGTGGATAGAATGAAAAATCCAAATACTAAGTATTTATATCTAATTGGAACTACTGATGGTATATTTCCTCTAATTACAAAGGATAGTGGAATATTAAGTGATAATGATAGAGAAAATCTTGGAAGTAAAGGAATTGAAGTTGACATTGATAGTAAAACTAGAAGTTTTGAGGAACAGTTTCTAGTATATAAGGCTCTTACTTCTACATCTGAGAATTTAATCATAACATATCCTATATCTGACAATGAAGGTAAAACTCTTAGACCATCAATAATTATATCAAGACTTAAAAAGATATTTCCAAATATAGACAACAAAAGTTATTTAGTAGAAGAAGATAAGCAAAATGATGAAGATATACTTAAAAAAATAACTGTTAAATCACCTACATTTAATGAACTTATAAATGTAATAAAAAATTATGATAATGATAGTTACAATAAAGAAGATATTAATAGTATTTGGCTAGATATATATAGATACTATCTAAAGGATGAAATGTATAGTTCGATAACAAAAAAAGTTATAAAAGGCCTTAGTTATACCAATCAAGTCCATAAGATTGAAGAAAAAAAGATAAGGTCGTTATATAAAAGTAATTCTCTTAGTGTATCTAGGCTTGAAAAATATGCAGAGTGCCCATTTGCTTATTTTATACAGTATGGTTTAAAAGCTAGAAAACGTAAAGAATATTCATTTACACCACCAGATTTGGGAACTTTCATTCACAATATTTTAGATAGATTTTCAAAGGAGCTTTCACAAGATAGTTTATCTTGGAGAGACATTGATGAAAAGTATATAGAATTAAAGATAGGTATAATAGTTGATGAAATAATTTCAAAGATACCAGGATATATATTAAATAGTTCTGAAAGGTATAAATATCTTGCATATAGATTAAAAAATATGTTGACAACTGCTGTAGATATAATCAGTCAACAAATAAAACAAGGTTCATTTGAGCCAATAGATTATGAAGTTAATTTTGGAAGAGATGGAAAATATCCTCCTATAAAAATAGTATTAGATAATGGAGAAGAAGTAAATCTAATTGGGCAAATAGACAGAGTTGATGAATTTAAAGAAGGAGAAAATAAATATATAAGAATAGTAGATTATAAATCGGGTAATAAAGATATAAGTTTGACAGAAATATATTATGGTCTACAGTTGCAATTACTTGTGTATTTAGATGCAATTCTTGACAGTGTAAAAGGAGAAGATGTAAATATAAATCCAGCTGCAATATTATATTGTAGAATAAATAACCCAATAGCGAAATTTAATGAAGATAAAGATGATGAAGAAATACAAGAAGCAATACTGAAAGAACTTAGAATGAAGGGGCTTGTAATAAAAGATTCCCATATAATAAAAGAAATGGATAAATCATTAATAGATGGAGAAAGAAAAAACTCTTTAGTAATACCAGTAGGTCTTACAAAGGATGGAAATGTAGGCAAAAGCACATCAACAGTAACTTATGAGGAGTTTAAATTACTTAGAAATTATGTAAAACATGCTATAAAGGATTTATGTGAAGATATGTTAAGTGGAGAAATCTGTATAGCTCCATATAAACACAAAGATGGAACATCATGTGATTTTTGTGATTATTCAGCTATATGCCAATTTGATTCAACTATGAAAGATAATAAATATAAAAATTTAAATAATAAGAGCAATGAAGAAATAATAAAACTGATGAAAGGAGATGTTAATTAGTGAGTTCTCCTAAATGGACAAAAGAGCAATTAGAAGTCATAGAAAGTAGAGATTGCAATTTATTGGTTGCAGCAGCTGCTGGGTCAGGAAAAACAGCAGTGCTAGTTGAGCGTATAATTCAAATGATAACAAGTAGGGAAAATCCAATCGATATAGATAAGTTATTAGTGGTTACATTTACTAATGCTGCTGCATCAGAGATGAGAGAGAGAATAGGTGATGCTATAGGAAAATCACTAGATGAAAATCCAGAAAATAAACATTTACAAAATCAACTGGTTCTATTAAATAAATCTAGCATTACAACAATACACTCATTTTGTTTGGATGTTATAAAATCAAACTTTCATAGAATAAATTTAGACCCAAATTTCAGAATAGGAGACCAAACTGAATGTGCTATTTTGAAACAAGAGGCAATAGAAGATGTATTTGAAACCTTGTATGAAGAAAGAAATGAGGGATTTTTAAATTTAGTTGAAAGTTATGCAGAAAGAGGAGGAGACAAGGAAGTACAGGATATTATTTTAGGAATATATTCATTTGCAATGGCTTCTCCTAAACCTAAAAAATGGTTGCTTGATTCAGCAGAGAGATTTAATATTGATGAGGACTTTGATTTTTCACAATCTATTTGGGCTAGAGCTATATTGGATACTGTAAAAATAGAAATTAATGGTCTTTGTTTAAATATGGAAAAGGCATTAAAAGAAGTTGAATCAATAGCAGAATTAGAAACCTTTTCAGAAAAGTTAGCTATTGAGTATAAAAAAATAGTAGGTATTTCAGAAGCATGTAATGAGTCCTGGAATGAAGCATATAAAAAGATGGCAGCTATGTCTTTTGAAAACTATGTAAAAGGAGTAAAAAGGATACCAAAAGATGCTCCTTCATATATAAAAGAATCAAAAGAAAAAGCAAAGGCTATGAGAGATAAGGCTAAGAAATCTTTAGAAAGTATAGTAAATGCTACATTCAATAAAGATAATGACTCTATTAAAGAAGAAATAAAATATCTTTATAATATAGTCAAGCCTATATCTAATATTGTACTGAGATTTGAAGAGGAATATAGTAATAAGAAAAGTGAAAAAGGAATAATAGACTTTAATGATATAGAGCATTTTGCCTTAAATATACTAACCAATATGGATGAAGAAGGCAATATTGTACCTTCTGATATAGCAATGGGATATAGAAAGAAGTTCTATGAGATATTTATAGATGAATATCAAGATAGTAATCTAGTACAGGAAGTGTTGCTTAAAGCTGTGGCTAACACAGAAACACCAAATAGGTTTATGGTTGGAGATGTAAAGCAGAGTATATATAGATTTAGACAAGCAAAGCCAGAATTATTTTTACAAAAATACAATAACTATAATGATAAAAAGGGAACTTCTCATAGAAAAATAATGCTTTATAAAAACTTTAGAAGTAGGGAAGAAGTTGTAGATGCTGTAAATTATATATTTGAAAATATAATGAATGAAAATATAGGGGAAATTGAATATACAGAAAAAGAAAGGCTCAATTTTGGGGCTGATTTTAAATTGGATACAGATGAAGCATCTATTATTGGCGGAGCAACAGAAGTACATCTTATACAAAAAGATAATAAACTTGATGATGATACTATAAACAATAAAAATGATAGTGATAATAATGAAGACAATGAATTAGAAGAAGAAAAATTAGATAATATACAACTTGAGGCCAGAATGGTTGGAAAGATTATTAAAGATTTAATGAGAGCTAATGAAGAAGGAAAAATCCAAAAAATCTACGACAAGGGAATTGACGGATATAGACCTGTGGAGTTTAGAGATATAGTGATTCTTTTAAGAGCTACATCAGCATGGGCTCCAGTGTTTGCAGATGAATTGATGAATATGGATATACCAACATATGCCGATGTTGGAGTGGGATATTTTGATACCATTGAAATAAAAACTATATTATCATTACTTCAGATAATAGATAATCCAATACAAGATATACCACTTATATCTGTATTAAAATCTCCTATATTTGGATTTACACCAGAGGATTTGATTGATATTAGAATTCAGAATAAAGATAAGACTTTTTATGAAGTTTTAGAAAGTACATCAGAGTATGATGATTTTATAGATTCTCAAAATGAAAATAAGTCTGAGTTTATACCAAGTAAAGAATGTATAAGTAAAAGCAAGGATTTTTTCGTTAAATTAAGGGACTTTAAAGAAAAATCAATGTACATGAGTACTGACGAATTTATCTGGTATTTGTATACAAAGACTGGATATTATGCTTATGTTGGGGCATTACCAGGTGGAAGTCAAAGACAAGCTAATTTAAAAGTGTTGTTTGAGAGAGCAAAACAATTTGAAGAAACTAGTTTTAAGGGAATATTCAACTTTGTAAATTTTATAGAGAAATTAAAAAAATCTAGTTCTGATATGGGAAGTGCAAAGACACTTGGAGAAAATGCAAATGTTGTTAGGATAATGAGTATTCATAAAAGTAAAGGATTAGAATTTCCAGTAGTTATATGTTCTGCAATGGGTAAAAACTTCAATACTCAAGATTTTAAAAAGAGTATCTTATATCATCATAATTTAGGGTATGGACCTCAGTTTGTAGATTATGAAAGAAGAATATCTTTTCCAAGTATAGCCAAGGAAGCATTAAAAAGTAAAATAAATATAGAAAATCTATCAGAAGAGATGAGAGTTTTATATGTTGCATTTACAAGAGCAAAAGAAAAATTGATTATAACAGGTTCTACTAGAAATGTACAAGATAGTATAAAACGATGGGCAAATGGAATTGAAGGTCTGGATACAATATCACAATATGAGATACTAAAAGGTAAAAATTTTCTGGATTGGATAATGCCTTGTGTATTAAAACATAAAGACTTATCTAATTTATTGGAAGATGTAGGTTTAGATGCAGTCTTTAATGTTGACCATAATTCAAAATGGTATGGAAGACTATGGAATAAGAATAATGTCTTAATAGAAAGAAAAACTAATGAAGAAAATGAAAGTATTGAAGAAATCCTTGAAAAGATAGATGTAGATAATCCTGATAGCAATTATTATACTGAAATAGAAGGAAAATTAAATTATGTATATCCATATGAGTTTAGCACAAGAAAACCTGCTAGTATATCTGTTACAGAAATAAAAAAAATACAAAACAACTATGAGGAAGAGTTAATAAATACTATATTTGAACAAAAAGTAACACTAAAAAAACCTCTATTCATTCAAAATGATGAAGAAAGAGAAAGGATTAATGGAGCAGAAAGAGGTACTATAGTCCATTTGGTTATGGAAGTTTTAGACTTAAAAAAAGTAAATAGTGTAAATGATATAAAGTCACAAATACAAGGATTTATTTCAAAAGGTGTAATAACAGAAAAACAGGCTAGTATAGTAAATCCATATAAAATATATAAATTTTTTGCTTCAAATATAGGCAAAAGGATGCTGAATGCTGAACTTATAAATAGAGAAAAATCCATTTATGCACAAGTGAATATGAAAGATATTTATATTTATGAAGAATTAATAAAAAATGATGATAAAAAACTCTATGATAAAGAAAGTGTCATGTTAAGAGGTATAGTTGATGCTTATTTTGAAGAAGATAATCAAATAGTTTTAGTTGACTATAAAACAGATTTTGTAAATGAAGAAAATATAAATCAAATAATAGAGAAATATAAAAAACAATTAGATTTATATGCAGATGTTATTGAAACTTTAACAGGGAAGTCAGTAAAAGAAAAATGTATATATTTATTTGGTGTTGATAAAGCTGTTTGTTATTAGTTTTTTTATATAAATTAAACATAAAGATAGAGGAAGGGGAAAAAATGAGATTTATTCATACATCAGATTGGCATCTAGGGAAATCCCTAGAGGGCCATTCTAGAATTGAAGAGCAAGCAAAGTTTTGTGAGGAATTTATAGAAATAGTAGAATCAAATGAAATAGATATGGTTGTAATTGCTGGAGATATATATGATACTTCTAATCCTCCTGCACAAGCAGAAAAACTGTTTTATCAAACTGTTTCAAAACTTGCTAATAATGGGCAAAGGTGTGTATTAATAATTTCAGGAAATCATGATAATCCAGAGAGACTTTCTGCAATAACACCTTTAGCACATGAACAGGGAATACTTATATTTGGTTATCCATCAAGTGCTACAACAAAAGCTAAGTATAGAAACTTTGAAATAACAGATGCAGTACAAGGATGCACAACACTAAATATAAATGGTGAAAGTGTTGTAATTGCTACCTTACCTTATCCAAGTGAAAAAAGATTGAATGAAGTTTTTTCGAGTGAAGATGATTTGGAAAAACAAAAAACTTATTCTGAAAAGGTAGGCAATATATTTAAAAATCTAGAAGAAAACTTTAGAAGTGATACTATAAATATAGCAGTATCACATATATTTGTAATAGGTGGAGAGAGTACTGAATCAGAAAGACCAATACAACTAGGAGGAAGTTTTTTAGTTGAAAGAAAAGATTTACCAGAAAAAGCTCAATACACTGCATTAGGTCATTTGCATAAACAACAAAAAGCTTCTGAACGTTTAAATGCATATTATTCAGGTTCTCCACTTCAATATAGTAAAGATGAAAGAGCATATACTAAAGGTGCATATATAGTGGATATAAAGGCTGGTGAAAAACCAGTAATTGGGGAAGTATACTTTAATAATTATAAACCTATAGAAGTATTTAAATGTAATGGTATAGAAGAAGCTTTAGAGATATGTGAGCAAAATCAAAATAGAGATATTTGGTCATACTTTGAAATAAATACTGATGAGATAATATCACAGAATGAAATAAAAAAAATGAAGGAATTATTAAAAGACATAATAGAAATAAAACCAATAATAACATCTTGCTATGAACAAGAAAGTGTAGATATAAAAGAAAAGTCTATGGCAGAGTTATTTAAAGAATTTTATTCTTTTAGTAGAGGTGTGGAGCCAAAAGGGGAGCTTATGGATTTGTTTCTAGATATAATAAGTGAAGAGGGTGAATCAGCAGATGAGACCAATTAGGTTAGAAGTTACAGGACTTAATAGCTACATTGATAAACAAGTTATAGACTTTGAAAAGCTAATTGAAAGAGGTTTGTTTGGGATATTTGGAACTACTGGAAGTGGAAAATCTACAATTTTAGATGCAATAACCATTGCTATGTATGGAAATATCTCCAGAAATACAAAAGAATATATAAATAGTGTATGTGATAAGGCAATTATATCATATGAATTTGAGATAGGAAGTAAAAATACTAGAAGAAGATATATTGTAGATAGAACTATTGCTAGAAGCAAAACAGGAACAAAGACTTCTAATGCTAGATTAATAGAGATATTGAATGACAATACTAAAAATGTTTTAGCTGATAAGGTTGTGGAAGTAAATGAAAAGGTAGCTCAAGTTGTAGGTCTAACAGCTAATGACTTTACTAGGTCAGTAGTTTTGCCACAAGATAAATTTAATGAGTTTCTGAGATTGTCACGAGCAGATAGAAGAGACATGTTAGAGAGAATTTTCAATCTTGAGAAATATGGAAGAAGTCTTGGAGAAAAAGTAAAAAAGAGAAAAAACCTACATTTACAAAATTTGAAAGATTTAAAATCAAAATTAAGTCAATATGATGGAATTACAGAAGAAGTATACAACAATATAAATCAAGAATTAATAGAATTAAAACAAGCTGAAAAAGAGAAAAATAAAGCTTTGGATTTAGCTCAGAAATCTTATGAAGAGAGTAAAGCAGTATATGAAGAACAATTAAAACTAGAGAAAAATGAGATTAGAAAAGATGAACTTAATTTAAAAAGCAATGAGATAAAAGAAAAGACAAGTGTTGTAGAAAATGATAATAATGCAAGAAAAGTAGACCCATACATAGGCTCTGTTCAAAATCTAGAAAAAAAAATAAATGAAGATAACTTTACTGTAAGTAATTTAGAAAAGAAATTAGTGATACTAAATCAGGAACTTGAGGTCATAAAAAATAGATATGAAAAAATAAGTAGAATTAAAAATGAAGAGGTTCCTAAATTAAGTGAAGAAAAGATAAGGTTGCAACAGGCAATAAGATTAGAAGAGGAGTTAGTTTTATTAGATAAAGAGTTAAAAGAGTTAAAAGAACATGGTGTTAATTTAAATAAGAATAAAGTAGAATTAGAAAAAGTAAAACAAGAGGCTGAATCTAGAAAAGATGCAGTAATTAAGTCCATAAAAGAAGTTGAAGGAAAAATCGATAAAGTAAATATAGGTGCTGAATTAAAACAAAAGATATTTTTAGCATATGAATATGAGAAAGATTATAATAAAGTCTTAGAAGAGAAGAATCAAAAAGTAAATAAACTAGAAGAAATACTTAAAGAGACAGAAGACATAAATTTAAAAATCAGATATATCGATAAAGATAAAAATGATACAAAACGTAATTTAGAAAATTTATCTCTTCACTTAGATGTTCTTCTTAGAAAATGTCCTGGTAAGAGTGCAGATTTACTTTTAAAATCTGAATATGTAACTGAATTAAGAAATAAAGCAAACAATACTAAAGAAAATGAAATTAAGAAGAACAATATACAAGATGAATTAAAGATAGTACTAGAAAGTAAGTTTAATACTGAAAGAGAAATAAATTTACTAAATGAGAAGCTTGAAAATAATAGAAAAAATAGAGAAGACTTAGAAAAAGAACTAGAAGAGTTAAAATATTTAAATTTAGCATCAGAGCTTAGACGTGAGTTAAAAGAAAATACGCCATGCCCAGTTTGTGGGTCAAAACATCATGAAAACCATAATATAACTAAATATGATGAGAATATAGCTTTTGTCAAAGAAAAACTAGAAAAACAGGAAAAAGAAAAATTAAGTATAAGACGCAATATAGAGGAATTAAATGCTAAAGTAAGTGGATATTTATCTGTAGAAAAAATGAAAACTAAAGAATTGGAAGATGTAAAAGGAAAACTAGGTGATATTCCATCTAGTCAATTGTTAAAAAAGCTTGATGACGAACAAAGAAAACTTGCTTTGCTTAAATCTAACATTCAAGAATGGGAGAAAGAGAAAGAAGATACCGAAAATAAGATAACATTAGTTAAAGAAGAGAAGAATAAAGTTGAAAAAGAAGAACTAAAAATAAAAGAAAGCTTGAATAACTATAAGAAATTAACGAGAGACTTAAATACAGAGATAGAAAGTCTAGAAAATAAATGTAAAAAACTAAAACAGGAGTATATAGGATTAAAGACGATTACTAAAGTTTCTAATCTATCATCAAAGGTAGAAGAAATAAGAGAAAATGAAAAAAAATTAGAATTACTAAGCACTGGATACTCCAAATTATTAAAAAATAGAGATTCATTAGACCTTAAAATAAGAGAAAATCAAAGTAAACTACATGAGATAGAGATAGAGTTAATAAGAGCTAGAGAATTATATGTAGAAAAAAAAGTGCATAGAGAAAATAAGTATAAAGAAGTTATTAACATAACTAAGGGTGATTTGGCTAAAAATCTTTTACATAATGTTGAAGAAAATATATGTAAGATATTAGAACAAGAAGAATCAAGTAGAAAAAAATTAGAAGAGCAAAGATTAGAGTATGAAAAAAATATTGCTGAAAAACACAATATAGATGGTAGACTTAAAACAGCTAGAGAACAATATAAAGAACAAAAAGTAATATTAAATGGATTATTAGCAGAAAATAAATTTGAAAGTATATATGCAGTAAAAAGAGCTTTATTAGATGGCGATGAAATAAAAAAATTAATTGAAGAGATATTAGAATATGAAGAAGAACAAAAATTATTGACATTTAAAATAAAATCATCAAAAGAAAAATTAAATGGTAGGACTGTAAAGAAGGAATACTTTGAGCAATTAAAAGACGAGATTTATAATCTAAAAGTTGAGATAGGTAATATATCAAAAGATATTGGAGCTAATCAAAATAAGCTAATAACATTAAAAGACTCTTTAGATAAGATAAATGATTTTAATAAAGAACTTAAAGTAGTTGAACACCAGGTAGATTTATTAGAGGAATTAGATAAATGTGTGCAAGGAAACAAGTTTGTAGAATATGTTTCTACAAACCAATTAAAATATATCGCTTTGGAAGCATCAAAAAGATTAGAAAGAATAACAAAAGGAAGATATGCACTTGAAATTGATTCGACGCTGAATTTTGTAATGAGAGATAATTTTAATGGAGGAGAAAGAAGAAGTATTGATACCCTATCTGGTGGAGAAACATTCTTAACTTCTCTATCACTAGCACTTGCTCTTTCATCTCAGATACAATTAAAGGGAAGTGCACCTCTAGAGTTCTTCTTTTTAGATGAAGGTTTTGGCTCACTAGATAGTGAACTTTTAGAAATTGTTATAGAATCATTGGAAAGATTGCATAGTAATAATCTAAGTGTGGGTATAATAAGTCATGTCGAGGAACTTAAAAATAGAGTTCCTGTTAAGTTAATAGTTTCATCTAGTGAGGCTGGAGTAGGTTCACAAGTAAAAATTGAATATAGTTAAAAACATATGTTAATTGAATATATTATCTAATATTTCCAAAAAATATATAATTGTGATATAATTAAAACTAATATTAAAGTTATTTATAATTAATATTAATATAAAAACATGTAATTAGGAGTGTGGTAAGTGTTGGAATCGCCCAATAATTTGATTCAGATTATATTTTTAATAGTATTACTTATGGGGTCTGCATTTTTCTCAGCATCTGAAACGGCTTTAATGTCATTGAGTAAAATCAGAATCAGATATATGCAAGATGAAGGAGTTAAAGGAGCTAAGTTAGTAAGTTCATTAATAGAAAGTCCAAATAAACTTTTAAGTTCTATATTGGTTGGAAATAACGTCGTAAATATAGCAGCAACATCCATATCAACATCTTTATTTATAGGATTAATGGGAGAAAAAGGAGTGGCACTTGCTACAGCTGTGATGACAGTGTTAGTATTAATATTTGGTGAAATTACTCCAAAGACAATAGCAGCAAGTAATTCAGAAAAGGTTTCTCTATTAGTATCCAAACCTATAAAAGTAATTATATTTATATTAAGACCAATAGTATGGATATTTAACATAATCACAAGTGTTATATTTAAATTATTCGGTATAACAAATAAAGGAGCCAAATCATTCATAACTGAAGAAGAATTAAAAACCATGGTAAATGTAAGCCATGAAGAAGGCGTCCTTGAAATGGAAGAAAGAGAAATTATAAACAATGTATTTGAATTTGGAGATATGCAAGCTAAAAATGCAATGATACAAAGAATAGATATGGTAGCTATAGATATGGAAGATAGTTATGATGAGATAATACAGGTATTTAAAACTGAGAAATTGAGTAGAATGCCCGTGTATGAAGAGACTATAGATGATATTGTAGGAATACTTAATATAAAAGACATTATATTTTTATCAGATGAGGAAATAGAATCATTTGACATTAAAAACTATATGAGAGAGCCTTTTTTCACATATGAATTCAAAAAAATAACACAACTTCTTGAAGAGATGAAACTTGAAAAAAGCCAAATGGCCATAGTTGTAGATGAGTATGGTGGAACATCTGGTCTTTTAACTATAGAAGATTTAGTAGAAGTAATTGTTGGTGATATAGAGGATGAATATGATGAGGAAGAAGATGAAATACAAGTTATAAAAGAAGATGAGTATATTGTAGATGGAAGTACTAAAATTGGTGATGTTAATGAACTTATTGGTGTAAACTTAGAATCTGAAGAATTTGATTCTATAGGTGGTTTTATAATTGGACACTTGAGCAGATTGCCAGAAGAGAATGAAGTAATTGAAGTCGATAATATAAGATTTTGTATAGAGAGCATAGAAAAAAATAGAATTAAAAAAATAAGAATATATACATAATGTAATAATGTTCTTAAATTTATTATGAGTGCATGTAATGTAAAAGTTAAATTTTATATTGCATGCACTTATTTTTATTTTATATTCAAATAAAACTAGTATGAAATGGACAAAATAAAAATATAAATTAGAAGAAAGGAGATTTTTAAGATGAGCATACTAGAAAATAATTTCTTATATAAATTAAAAAATAATACCATCTTTTTTTGTATATATACATTGTTATTTGTTTTTCTTTATAAAGCTTTTCCATACATAGCCCCATTTTTTTTAGGTGGTATAATAGCACTTATGATTAATCCTATATCACAAAAGTTAGAAAATAAATTTCACATAAATAAAGGTGTATCTACGTTGGTTTTAAGTTTTCTTGCAGTTGCTATAGTTAGTACAGTTACTACAATAATAGTAATAAACTCAGTAAAAGAACTAATGGGATTTTTAAATAATGTATCAGCTAATCCTGAAGATATAAGCAATACTATTATGTATTTCTTAAATAAAGTAAACGACTTCATGAAAACATTTCAAGAAATAGCTAATTTTGATGTAGAGCAGTTAGTAAATAAATTTAGTGGTGAAGTGATGCAAATTACAAAAAATCTTCTTACAAGTATCCTTGGATTAGCCACTTCCATCCCATATATTATAATATTTATAATTACTTTGTTTATTGCTACATATTTTATAGCAAAAGATTTAGATAAAATTGAAAATAATTTTTATAATATGTTCACTACTGATGTCAGAAAGAAAGTAAAAAATGTAAAAAAAGAAGCAGGTCTTTCTCTTGTTGGATATATAAGAGCTTATACAATACTCATGGCTATAACATTTTTTGCAATTTGGGGAAGTTTTGCTTTATTTGGATTAAAATATGGTTTAATAGTAGGATTTGTGGGAGCTTTAATGGATTTAATTCCATTTCTAGGTATTATAACAATATACCTTCCAGTAATAGTTTACTATTTTCTTATAAAAAATTATTTTATAGCTATAAGTATGACTATAATATTTTTTATCTTATCTTTAATTAGAGAAATACTAGAACCTAAACTAGTATCTGTAAATGTTGGATTAAATCCACTGGCTACACTTGCTGCAATTTTTATTGGAATCCAAGTAAAAGGAATAATTGGCGTAATTTTTTGTTTGGGTTTGGTGTGTATGCATGATATACTTAAGAAGGTGGATATTTTTTAATTATAATAACTTAGAACTTTTTTTAAATAAAAATTTATTCACTAATAAATAAAAAATTTCATTAATAGTATAAGAAAGAGGGTATATACGTGAAACAAAAAGTAGTAGAAAGATTTTTAAAATACGTATCATTTGATACAACATCCAATTCTCAATGTGAAAATTGTCCATCTTCAGAAGGTCAAAGAGTTTTAGCTAAGTATATAGTTGAAGAGCTAAAATCAATGGGTATTGATGATGTAAGTTTAGATGAAAATAGTTATATAATGGCTACTTTAAAGGGAAACACTGATGGTGTGGATACTATAGGGTTCATATCACATTTAGATACAATTGAAGATGTTAGTGGAAAAGATATTAAACCAAGAATAATTCAAAACTATGATGGAAAAGATATAGTTTTAAATGAAGAATTAAATGTTGTTACGTATATAAGTGATTCTCCAGAGTTAGAAGAATTTAAGGGAGATGATTTAATAGTTACTGATGGAACAACTTTACTTGGTTCTGATGATAAAGCTGGTATAGCTGAAATAGTAACTGCAATAGAATACTTAATAAATCATCCAGAAATTAAACATGGAGATATAAAAATAGGATTTACACCTGATGAAGAAATTGGTAGAGGTGCTGATTTATTTAATGTTGAAAAATTTGGAGCAAAATATGCATATACTTTAGATGGAGGAATAGTTGGAGAGCTTGAATGTGAAAACTTCAATGCAGCAAATGCAACTATTACTATACATGGTAGAAATGTTCATCCAGGGTCAGCTAAAAATAAAATGGTAAATGCTATACATATAGCTGCTGAAATATCAGAAATGTTTCCAGCAGATGAAAGACCAGAAACAACAGAGGGATATGAAGGTTTTTGGCATCTAAATTCTATAGGTGGAAATGTTGAAAATGTAAGTATGGCTTATATTATTAGAGACCATTGTAGAGAACAGTTTGAACAGAGAAAGTCTATTATGATAGAAAATATAGAAAAAATAAATAAAAAATATGACAATAGAGTAGAATTAGACTTAAAAGATTCTTATTATAATATGAAAGAAAAAATTGAACCAGTTATGTTTATAGTTGATATAGCTAAAGATGCTATGGAGGAATTAGGTATAAAGCCACGTCTAGTTCCTGTAAGAGGAGGAACTGATGGAGCAAGATTATCTTTTAATGGATTACCTTGTCCAAATATATTTACTGGAGGATTAAACTTCCATGGTAAAAATGAATGTATACCAGTTAGTTCTATGGAGAAAGCTACTCAATTAATTATAAGAATAGCTGAAAAATATGCTGAAAGAGTTTAGTTAAAAGTATTTAAAAACTAATCATTTAAAGTTATAATAGCTATATCATTCTTTATAAGTCAAACTGATTATGAGTTTGTATTGTATTTGAGATGATATAGCTATTTTTGTAATTAGTTTTATAAAGGATAATTATTTTTAATTGTGTGTATCGATAAAAGGTACAGATAGCAATAAGTATTAATATTAAAAGGGGGAATTATATTGAAAATTAAATCTAAAAAAATAATAGCATTTGCACTTGTAGTGGGAATTATGATGCCAAGTTGTGTATATGCAGACATCACTGATAAAAATCAAAATACACAGACAGGTATGAATCATTATCTTAAAAACAGAAAGTCTCCAAAGGGAGAGACCTTAATTGGTGAAGATAGATTTGATACGGCCATAAAAATATCTCAAAGTGGATGGAATAATGGTTCAGAGAGAGTATTTCTAGTTAATTCAAATTCATTGCCAGATGCATTGGCTTCAACTCCTTTAGCTAGTAAGTTGGATGCACCAATACTACTTACTAATAAAAATAGTATGCCAGATAATGTTACAGATGAAATAAAAAGACTTAATCCAGAAGAAGTTATTTTAATCGGAAGTGAAGGAGCTATTTCATCGAGTGTAAAAGAATCTCTTGAGGACATAGGAGTGTTAGTAAGCAGAATTGGTGGAGCAGATAGAGAAGAGACTTCATTACTTCTTACTAAGCAACTGGATGATACAGGAGATTTAGGTGTTTCAAAAGTAGCAGTAGTTAATGGATACAATGGGTTAGCAGATGCAACTTCAATATCAAGCCCAGCAGCAAGTGATAATATGGCTATAATATATACAAGTAAAGATAGTATAAGAAGTGGAGCAAAGAGTTTTATTACACAAAATTCAAATGAGACTTACATAATAGGTGGAGAATATAGTATAAGTAAAAACCTTGAGGGACAATTAGCCAATTCAGAAAGGCTAGCAGGTACAGATAGAAAAGATACAAATGCCAAAGTCTTAGAAAAGTTTTATGGAAAATTAAGTAAAGTTAATAATATGTATTTTGCAAAAGATGGAAGTGGAAGAGAAGCTGATTTAGTTGACGGACTTGCTGCTGGAGTATTAGCATCAAAGACAAAATCACCTGTAATCCTTGCAAGTGGAAGTTTAAGTAGTGCGCAGAAAAGTTTTATAAAAAAAGTAAAGGCTGATAAATTTGTGCAAGTTGGTGGAGGTAAGAATAGTAAACCATATACAGAAGCATTAGAATTACAGTAATACAGATAAATCAATGACAACATATAATAAAAACAAGTAAACTAAGTTAGATTTAATTAGAGGTCTAGGATATTATCTTTAAAGTTCTAATTAAGATATAAATAGCAGAGTTTACTTGTTTTTTTTGTTCATTTAAAAGAATTAAGTTTGATTTATTTTTATTGAAAGTTTATTATTCGTTAATATTTATTATATTTCCAGTATTGATGTCAACTAAGTTGATATCAAGTTCAAGTTCATCTTCATCATCAGTTTTTATAATATCTATAATTGCTACAGAGTGGCTTCCATCTTTAGGAATAGAAGTACTTCCTGGATTTATAACTATTAAATTATCATCCATATATAGTTTCTTTATATGGGTATGACCTAAAACCAATATGTCAGCACCCATTTTTTTTGCCTTGTCAATAATTTCTTCTTCTGATTCTGTATAGCCATGATTTAATATAATTCTAATTTCACCAAATTGACTCATGACATAAGGACTTTGAATAGGATGTTCTATTACCATCTGGTCAACATCTGCATCACAGTTTCCTTTTACAATCATAATATTTTCTAACTTATTTAATACTTCGATAAATTTTTTAGGATTGTATCCTTCTGGAATCTCATTTCTAGGTCCATGATATAGGACATCTCCACCATGTAAGAGAATGTCACAATCAGATAATACATTTAATGCTTTTTCAAAGTAAAGCAAGCTACCATGAGTATCACTCATTATTCCTATTTTCATATTTAAAATCCTCCTAATTGCAGTCTATAAAAATTTTTCAGATACTCTATGCCAAAACTCATAATTTGACATCCTAAGTAATTTTATTTTTGCATCAGATATACTAACTTTTATATTTTCGATTTGTCTAAATCTGTGTTCAACTCCATCAACTACAATTAATACTGAATCTTCAAATCTGTATTCTGGTGCAATTTTTATAATAGATTCATTTGAACATATTATACTTGATGTAAAACACCTATATGCGTTGGTGTTTATTGGGTGTAAAGGTGTAATCTGCATAAGTTCAAGATTTATATCAACAATACTACCTCCGGCAGAATAGTTATAGGCTGTTGAACCTGTGGAAGTAGAAATAATCATACCATCTCCACTAAAATTTTGTATGTGTCTATTATCAAGGTTTAAATTTAGGTGTATAGTCCTAGACTTGTCCCCCCTTATAACAACCTCATTTACAGCAAGCATGTTAGAGCCACTAGTAGTTGTGTATACTTCAGCATTAAGAAGTGACATTTCTTGAATAATATAATCTTTTTTTAGATAAGCTTCAATAAAGTTATCGATTTTATCTGGTAAAATATCAGGAAAAAAACCTAGATGTCCTGTATTTATACCCATTATAGGAATTTCAGGAAAATCGAAATCTCTAACTGTCCTTAAAAAAGAGCCATCACCGCCAATTGATATAATGAGCTCTGTATCTGGATAAACATCTGAATACACTTCAAAACCAGCATTGGTAAGTTTTCTAGTTAAGAGTTCTTTAGTCTCAAGGGACTTATTTAATTGGTTTGTATTTATAGTTATAATTCTTTTCATATATTCACCTCTTCATACTTTGTATTATAACATAGTTTTATAATTCTTAATTTATAAATTTATAAATGACCTAGCTTGTTGTGAATGTGTTAAAATATGTATAGGCGGGTATAAAAACATACATAAGAGGTGACGATGTGTTTGAAGTAAAGAATATCACAAAAAAATTAGGTAAATTCAAGTTGAATGATATAAACTTGAAGCTAAATGAAGGGGATATTGTCGGCATTATAGGTCCAAATGGCTCAGGGAAGACGACTTTAATAAAAATTATAATGGGAATTATTGATGCAGATGAAGGAGAAATTAAACTTTGTGATGAGACTATTGACGATTCTCCAATAAGTTTTAAAAACAATATTGGTTTTGTATATGATTCTTTACAATTTTATCCACACTTAAAGGTTAAAGAATTTAGAAGAATAGTATCATTGTTTTATAGTGATTTTGATAGAGAAAGATTTGATGAATATCTTAAAAAATTTGACATAGAAGAAAATATGCATATTAAGAATTTATCTAAAGGTCAATCTGAGAAACTTATGTTGTCAAATGCACTTAGTCATAATGCTAAATTATTGATTTTGGATGAGCCAACTGCTGGAATAGACCCAATTGTAAGGTCTGAAATAATGCAGTACTTAAAAGATTTCGTAAAAAATGGAAACAGCAGTGTAATAATTTCTACTCATAACACTGATAATTTAATTAAAGTTGCTGATTATCTCGTTTTCATAAACAAAGGAAATCAGATTTTTACAGTTAAGAAAGATTTAATAGAACAGGAATATAAAATAATTAGAGCAAATAAAGCAGAATTAGAAGAAATTAAAGAAAATATAGTTGGGGTAAAAGAGTATAAATATTATAATGAGGCACTTGTTAAAGTTGGAGACAGTTTGAAAATAAAAAGTTTGTTGGTAGAAATTGATAAGCATAAGGTCAAAAATCCTACTATAGAAGAACTAATGTATTATTATGTAAATGAGGTGAAATAATGTTTAATTTAATAAGGAAAGATTTAATAATAGGAATTAGTTCAGATGGTATACGGAATTTAAAGTACATAGTATTATTTTTTGTTTTTTATTTTTTCCTTAATTCAATTTCATATTATACAGTAAGTATTGTTGTGAGTTATCTAATGTTTATAAATACATTTGAGTGTGATTATGAAAATGATTCAAGGATTTTTATAAGAAGTATGCCAGTTAGTATAGAAGATATAGTATACTCAAAATATTTATTAGGTGTGGGTTTAATAATTTCTGTAACAATAGTTGTGTCTTTAATAAGCAAATTGACATCACTAGTATTTTTCAGAAATATGGTTTTAAATGATGTATTTTTCTCTATAAATATATTCTTAGCAATTTTAGCGATTTTACTTCCTTTAATTTTTAAATTTGGATATGGCAAAATGAAAGTTTGTAGTCTAATAATAAGTATTTTAATCTACTTTGCATATGGGGGTCTTTTAAAGATGATTAGCATGGTTGTATATCAAGTAAAGCATTTTAATTATAGTAAAATTGGAGGAGTATATCTTTCAAATTATGTAACTGATATGGTTAATACTAAATACATAAACCTGTATAGCATTACGTTTTTAACAATAATAATTTTTATAATATCGATGTATTTTTCTATTAAGATTTCAAAAAAGAATAAGTTTAATTATTAAAATTTAAATTAATATTATAGCACAATAGCACAAAATATAAGGAGACTAGAAATGAATAAGTTTATAAAGGTTTCATTTTTTATTTTTGGGATTTTTACACTATTCATAGCTATAAATAAATTAGTATATAGAGATATGGTAAGTGTCAAAGATTATGAAATAAATCATTTAGAGGAAATTGGTTTTGATTTTGATAGCAGGAGAAGTAGAGATGTTGGTACTATTGTAAGATTTAAAATAAGTAATAATAGTAGATATAGTTATAGGCTAAGAAGTGCTAAAATGAAGTTTGAAAACTGTGTAGAAAATAAAAAAGGAATAAATAAATGTTCTTCATATGTAAATATAGATTTATCTAATGAAAAAAATTCTGTAACTGGAAAAACTCTAAAATATGGAATAAAGCCAAACAATCAAGGTTATGTTGACTTTATAATTCCAAAAGGGTTAAGTTTTGATTATAGATACTTTAATCAGTCTGGCATGAGTGTCGAATATAAGGGAGAATACATTGTCGATATTCCAATGGCAGAAGGTTTATATTTAGTAGTTGGCAAAAATAATGATGTATGGAACTCTACTATTATGGAATAATTTTTAAAAATTGAAAAATCAACCAATCATATATATAATTAAGAATAATATGAGGTTTATAAACATTCAGATTAGGAGGGGTATTTGATGTCAATAAGTAATGTAAGAGAGTATTTTAAAGGATTTGGAAGAGAAGAAAGTATATTGGAGTTTGAACAATCTAGTGCTACTGTAGAGCTTGCAGCTGAAGCAGCAGGTGTTATTCCAGCAAGGATAGCTAAGACACTTTCATTTAAGATAGGTGATGATGCAATATTAATTGTAACAGCTGGAGATGCTAAGATTGATAATAAGAAATATAAGGCTGAATTTAGTTGTAAAGCAAAGATGTTAACACCAGAAGAAGTGCTAGAGTTTACTGGACATGCTATTGGAGGTGTTTGCCCATTTGGTTTAAAGAATCCTTTAAAAGTTTATTTAGATGACTCAATGAAAAGATTTGATACAGTGTTCCCTGCATGTGGAAGTAGTAATTCTGCAATAGAACTTACTTGTGATGAAATGGAGAAGTTTTCTAATTGTGAAAAATGGATAGATGTTTGTAAGAATTGGTAAAAAATATAGTAAATTATAGTAGAAGTTTGTAAAAAACTATCCCTGTATAAATCGTATACAGGGATAGTTTTTTTGGTGAAATATTTATAAATCTAATGGGAAAATCTAATTTAAACTAATAATCCAAAATAAAGTTAAAAAATTCTGATTTTTCTTCTAAATTAAAAAAAAATGACAAAAAAATGGAAAAAATGTAGTAAATATTGTTAAAAAAATAATTAGAAATTATTGAAAAATTATCCTTTGAGTGATACTATTATAAATGTAAGATATTTAAAAAACAAAATAATCATAAAAAAGCAAGATTATTTAGCTCTATTAAAATAATTTTGATATGAGAAAAAAATTTTATATGGGTTAAAAATAGTAGTGAAAGTAGCAATGTATATACTCTTTACTATTGAAATACCCTAAAAGTAAATATCATAAACAAATTATTTTATCTATGACCATTGTGAGAGAAGTCTTATTTTAGCTTGAAATTTCACAAAATTCCAAAAAGCGAGATTTTTTTTAAGTGTAGTTGATTTTAAATTAACAATTTATAATTAAATTAATGTCATAATTGGTTAGTATAATTGCATATAAATATAGAGCTGACTTTAATTAAGGTTATAAATTTCTCGACGTATGTTCAAATACTTTATTATAGATGCTGCCGAGATTTTAATTAATAAATGAAAATAAAATATTTATAAAATACTGAGGAGGCTATTATGGATTTAAATTCTAAAAAATATCAGATGCTTAAAGAGTTATATGCAAGCTTCGCTGAAAATGAAGTTAAACCTTTAGCAACAGAACTTGATGAAGAAGAAAGATTTCCATACGAAACAGTGGAAAAAATGGCAAAAGCAGGAATGATGGGTATACCATATCCAAAAGAGTATGGTGGAGAAGGTGGAGATACTGTAGGATACATAATGGCAGTTGAAGAATTGTCTAGAGTTTGTGGTACTACAGGAGTTATCTTATCAGCTCATACATCTCTTGGTTCTTGGCCTATATATCAATATGGTAACGAAGAACAAAAACAAAAATTCTTAAAGCCATTAGCAAGTGGGGAAAAATTAGGAGCATTTGGTCTTACTGAACCTAATGCTGGAACAGATGCGTCTGGACAACAAACAACTGCTGTTTTAGATGGAGATGAATACATACTTAATGGCTCAAAAATATTTATAACAAATGCAATAGCTGGTGATATATATGTAGTGATGGCAATGACTGATAAGTCTAAAGGGAACAGAGGAATATCAGCATTTATAGTTGAAAAAGGAACTCCTGGATTTAGCTTTGGGGTTAAAGAAAAGAAAATGGGTATAAGAGGTTCTGCTACTAGCGAATTAATATTTGAAGATTGCAGAATACCTAAAGAAAATTTACTTGGAAAAGAAGGACAAGGATTTAAGATAGCGATGTCTACTCTTGATGGTGGTAGAATTGGTATAGCAGCACAAGCTTTAGGTTTAGCACAAGGAGCTCTTGATGAAACAGTTAAATATGTAAAAGAAAGAGTACAATTTGGTAGACCACTATCAAAATTCCAAAATACACAATTCCAATTAGCTGATATGGAAGTTAAAATACAAGCGGCTAGACATCTTGTATATCAAGCAGCTATAAACAAAGATGAAGGAAAACCTTATGGAGTAGAAGCAGCGATGGCAAAACTATTTGCAGCTGAAACAGCTATGGAAGTTACTACAAAGGCTGTACAACTTCATGGTGGATATGGATACACTCGTGACTATCCAGTAGAAAGAATGATGAGAGATGCTAAGATAACTGAAATATATGAAGGAACTAGTGAAGTTCAAAGAATGGTTATTTCAGGAAAATTATTAAAATAGATAAATACAATATACACAATAGGTCGATATTAAAATAGATATGGAGGAAGGATTTATGAATATAGTCGTTTGTATAAAACAAGTTCCAGATACAACAGAAGTTAAACTAGATCCTAATACAGGTACTTTAATTAGAGATGGAGTACCAAGTATAATAAACCCTGATGATAAAGCAGGTCTAGAGGAAGCTATAAGATTAAAAGAAGAAATGGGTGCTCATGTAACTGTTATAACAATGGGACCTCCTCAAGCAGATATGGCTTTAAAAGAAGCTTTAGCAATGGGTGCAGATAGAGGAATATTATTAACAGATAGAGCATTTGCAGGTGCTGATACTTGGGCGACTTCATCAGCATTAGCAGGAGCATTAAAAAATATAGATTTTGATATTATAATAGCTGGAAGACAGGCTATAGATGGAGATACTGCACAAGTTGGTCCTCAAATAGCTGAACATTTAAAACTTCCATCAATAACATATGCTGAAGAAATAAAAACTGAAGGTGAATATGTATTAGTAAAAAGACAATTTGAAGATTGTTGTCATGACTTAAAAGTTAAAATGCCATGCCTTATAACAACTCTTAAAGATATGAACACACCAAGATACATGAAGGTTGGAAGAATATACGATGCATTTGAAAATGATGTAGTAGAAACTTGGACTGTAAAAGATATAGAAGTTGACCCTACTAATTTAGGTCTTAAAGGTTCTCCAACTAGTGTATTTAAATCATTTACAAAATCAGTTAAACCAGCTGGCACAATATACAATGAAGATGCAAAAACATCAGCTGGAATTGTAATAGATAAATTAAAAGAGAAGTTTATCATATAATTTAAGGGGGGATAAAGAATGGGTAACGTTTTAGTAGTAATAGAACAAAGAGAAAATGTAATTCAAACCGTTTCTTTAGAATTGCTAGGAAAGGCTACAGAAATAGCAAAAGATTATGATACAAAAGTTTCTGCATTACTTTTAGGAAGTAAAGTAGAAGGTTTAATAGATACATTAGCACACTATGGAGCAGATGAAGTAATTGTAGTTGATGATGAAGCTTTAGCAGTGTATACAACTGAACCATATACAAAAGCAGCTTATGAAGCAATAAAAGCAGCTGACCCAATCGTTGTACTATTTGGAGCAACTTCAATAGGTAGAGATTTAGCTCCTAGAGTATCTGCTAGAATACATACAGGACTTACTGCTGACTGTACAGGTCTTGCAGTAGCTGAGGATACAAAATTATTATTAATGACAAGACCTGCTTTTGGTGGAAATATAATGGCAACAATAGTTTGTAAAGATTTCAGACCTCAAATGTCTACAGTTAGACCAGGAGTTATGAAGAAAAATGAAATCGATGAAACTAAAGAAGCTGTAATCAATCGTTTTAAAGTAGAATTTACTGAAGCTGACAAATTAGTTCAAGTTGTAGAAGTAATAAAAGAAGCTAAAAAACAAGTTAAGATAGAAGATGCTAAGATACTAGTTTCTGCAGGACGTGGAATGGGTGGAAAAGAAAACTTAGACGTACTTTATGAATTAGCTGAAATCATAGGTGGAGAAGTTTCTGGTTCTCGTGCCACTATAGATGCAGGATGGTTAGACAAAGCAAGACAAGTTGGTCAAACTGGTAAAACTGTAAGACCAGACCTTTATATAGCATGTGGTATATCTGGAGCAATACAGCATATAGCTGGTATGGAAGATGCTGAGTTTATAGTTGCTATAAACAAAAATCCAGAAGCTCCAATATTTAAATATGCTGATGTTGGTATAGTTGGAGATGTTCATAAAGTACTTCCAGAACTTATCAGTCAATTAAGTGTTGCAAAAGAAAAAGGTGAAGTTTTAGCTAACTAATTTCTTGGGGAGGATATTATGAGTACAAGTGATGTTAAAGTTTATGAGAATGTAGCTATTGAAGTAAATGGAAATATATGCACAGTGAAAATGAATAGACCTAAAGCCCTTAATGCAATAAATTCTAAAACTTTAGAAGAACTTTATGAAATATTTGTAGATATTAATAATGATGAAACTATTGATGTTGTAATATTGACAGGGGAAGGAAAAGCATTTGTAGCTGGAGCAGATATTGCATATATGAAAGATTTAGATGCTGTAGCTGCTAAAGATTTTAGTGGCCTAGGAGCAAAAGCTTGTGGAGAAATAGAAAATAGCAAAAAAGTAGTAATAGCTGCTGTAAATGGATTTGCTTTAGGTGGAGGATGCGAACTTGCAATGGCATGTGATATAAGAATTGCATCTGCTAAAGCTAAATTTGGCCAACCAGAAGTAACTCTTGGAATAACTCCAGGATATGGAGGAACTCAAAGACTTACAAGATTGGTTGGGATGGCAAAAGCAAAGGAACTAATCTTTACAGGTCAAGTTATAAAAGCTGATGAAGCTGAAAAAATAGGGCTAGTAAATAGAGTAGTTGAGCCAGAAGTTTTAATGGAAGAAGTTGAAAAATTAGCTAAGGTAATAGCTAAAAATGCTCAACTTGCAGTTAGATACTCTAAAGAAGCAATACAACTTGGTGCTCAAACTGATATAAATACTGGAATAGATATAGAATCTAATTTATTTGGTCTTTGTTTCTCAACTAAGGACCAAAAAGAAGGAATGTCAGCTTTTATTGAAAAAAGAGAAGCGAACTTTATAAAAGGGTAAAAAATCTAATTAAAAATATATTTGCTGTTAACTAGATTAAATAAATATTTTAATCTAGTTAGCAGAATATAAATACTAAAATAACAGGAGGTTATAACTATGAAATTAGCTGTAATAGGTAGTGGAACTATGGGAAGTGGTATTGTACAAACTTTTGCAAGTTGTGGTCATGATGTATGTTTAAAGAGTAGAACTCAAGGTGCTATAGATAAATGTTTAGGCTTATTAGATAAAAATTTAACTAAGTTAGTTACTAAAGGAAAAATGGATGAAGCTACAAAAGCAGAAATATTAAGTCATGTTAGTTCAACTACTAACTATGAAGACTTAAAAGATATGGATTTAATAATAGAAGCATCTGTGGAAGATATGAACATAAAGAAAGATGTTTTCAAATTATTAGATGAGTTATGCAAAGAAGATACTATTTTAGCAACAAATACTTCATCTTTATCTATAACAGAAATAGCTTCTTCTACTACTAGACCAGATAAAGTTATAGGAATGCATTTCTTCAATCCAGTTCCTATGATGAAATTAGTTGAGGTTATAAGCGGTCAGTTAACATCAAAAGTTACTTTTGATACAGTATTTGAACTATCTAAGAGTATCAATAAAGTGCCAGTAGATGTATCTGAATCTCCTGGATTTGTAGTAAACAGAATACTTATACCTATGATAAATGAAGCTGTTGGTATATATGCAGATGGCGTTGCAAGTAAAGAAGAAATAGATGAAGCTATGAAATTAGGAGCAAACCATCCAATGGGACCACTAGCATTAGGTGACTTAATAGGATTAGACGTTGTTTTAGCTATAATGAACGTTCTATATACTGAATTTGGAGATACTAAGTATAGACCACATCCACTTTTAGCTAAAATGGTTAGAGCTAACCAGTTAGGAAGAAAAACTAAGATAGGATTCTATGATTACAATAAATAAGAGGTTAGAAATTTAAATAGCATTGTTTAAGAAATAATTTCGGAAATCTGATAAAAATCTAATTTAATGGGGGTAATGAATATGAGAGAAGTAGTAATTGCCAGTGCAGCTAGAACAGCAGTAGGAAGTTTTGGAGGAGCATTTAAATCAGTTTCAGCAGTAGACTTAGGAATAACAGCTGCTAAAGAAGCTATAAAAAGAGCGAATATAACTCCAGATATGATAGATGAATCACTTTTAGGAGGAGTACTTACAGCTGGTCTTGGACAAAATGTAGCGAGACAAATAGCATTAGGTGCAGGAATACCAGTAGAAAAACCAGCTATGACTATAAATATAGTTTGTGGTTCTGGATTAAGATCTGTTTCAATGGCATCTCAACTTATAGCATTAGGTGATGCTGATATAATGCTAGTTGGTGGAGCTGAAAACATGAGTATGTCTCCTTATTTAGTACCAAGTGCTAGATATGGTGCAAGAATGGGTGATGCTGCTTTTGTTGATTCAATGATAAAAGATGGATTATCAGACATATTCAATAACTACCACATGGGTATTACTGCTGAAAATATAGCAGAACAATGGAATATAACTAGAGAAGAACAAGATGAGCTAGCTCTTGCAAGCCAAAACAAAGCTGAAAAAGCTCAAGCTGAAGGAAAATTTGACGAAGAAATAGTTCCAGTTGTTATAAAAGGTAGAAAAGGCGACACTATAGTAGATAAAGATGAATATATAAAAGCTGGTACTACAATGGAGAAACTTGCTAAATTAAGACCAGCATTTAAGAAAGATGGAACAGTTACTGCTGGTAATGCATCAGGAATCAATGATGGTGCTGCTATGTTAGTAGTAATGGCTAAGGAAAAAGCTGAAGAATTAGGAATAGAGCCTCTTGCTACTATAGTTTCTTATGGAACAGCTGGTGTTGACCCTAAGATAATGGGATATGGACCAGTTCCAGCAACTAAAAAAGCTTTAGAAGCTGCTAATATGACTATAGAAGATATAGATTTAGTTGAAGCTAATGAAGCATTTGCTGCTCAATCTATAGCTGTAGTAAAAGACTTAAATATAGACATGGCTAAAGTTAATGTTAATGGTGGAGCAATAGCTATAGGGCATCCAATAGGTTGTTCAGGAGCAAGAATACTTACTACACTTCTATATGAAATGAAGAGAAGAGATGCTAAAACTGGTTTAGCTACACTTTGTATAGGTGGTGGAATGGGAACTACACTAATAGTTAAAAGATAGTTCTAAATTATAATCTTTTAAAATTAAATATTTAAACATGAATGTAACCTGTAAGAGTAACTATTCGTTATTCTTACAGGTTTTTATAGTTAAAAATAATTATTATCTATTAAACAAAAATAGTGTAAAATATATAATATCATGATTTTGAAGATATAAAAGAAAGTAGGTAAAGGATTGTTTAAAAAAGAAAATCAAAGATATAATATAATATCATATACAAATGAAGAAGAAATGACTTTAAAAGAAGTTTTATTGGACAAACTGAATTTCTCAGTTAGGTCATTATCAAAAATGAAGAGAGAAAAGAGTGTTCTAGTAAATGGAGTATATAAAAAACCAAGCATAAAAGTATATTGTGGTGATTTGATAGAGGTAAAAATAGAAGAAGAAAAAGCAAAATTTGAACCTCAAGATTTAAATTTGCAAATAATATATGATGACTTTGATATAATCATGGTAAATAAACCTCCATTTATGGTAGTTCATCCAACCAAAAGCCACTATGATAAAACAATAGCAAATGGTGTCAGTTACTATATAGATAATCAAAAGGAAAATGTAAAAATACGATTTGTAAATAGGTTAGATATGAATACATCAGGACTTGTCATAGTAGCGAAAAATGCTTATGCACATCACACTTTGTCTATAGCAATGAGTGAAAATAAGGTTAAAAAAACTTATATAACAGTAGTTGATGGAATTATAGAAGAAGATGAAGGAACTATAAATGAGCCGATTTATAGACAAACAGAGGACTCCATAAAGAGAATAATAGATGAAAGAGGACAGGTATCTATTACTCATTATAAGGTGATAGAGAGATTAAAAAATGCAACTGTACTAGAAGTAAGTTTAGAAACTGGTAGAACACATCAAATAAGGGTTCATATGGCTCATATAGGGCATGGAATAATAGGTGATGAGTTATATGGTTGTGTAGATGAAAATCTTATAGATAGGCAAGCACTTCATGCTTATGAGTTGGAGTTTGAGCAACCAAGAACAAAAGAAAAATTGAAATTTAAAGCAGATATACCAAAGGATATGAAAGAGTTAATATCGAAATTAAGATAATGGGGTGATATATATGATAATACATAAATTTATAATACATGTTTTAGATAAAAATAGTGATGTTCCAATATTAAATGATTTTGAAGGCAAGGTTAATCAAGAAGTGGATGGATTTTTTCAAAAAGCTATAAAGAGAATTGCGAAAGATGAGGATTTAAGAAAAGGTATTTTTAAAGATTATAATGATAATTTAATTAAGAATTGTTGCGAGCAAATAATATATGATGAAAGTTCTTTTTTAAAAAATTCTAAAGAAATTGCATCTTACTTGTTTGATGTTATGAAAATCAATGCTGCATTAGAATCTTGTGATTTGGCAATTTGTTTATATACTATTAAAGATGAAAAGAGTGTAGCTATATTAAAATTAGATTATAAAAAATTGTATACTCATTCAATTGAATTTGTAGATGATAAATTCAATATTCAAATGGTTTCAAATGAAATTGGTATTCCAGAGACTCTAAGACAAAAACAAGGAGCTTTAATTAGTTTAAGTGGAATGAATGATGAGTTTCATCTAAGACTTTTAGATAAAGATGCAGAAAAAGAAGGGTCAGAATCAAAGTTTGTTACAGAATTTTTAAATGCTAAAAAAATTGATGACGATAAGTATAAAACAAAAGTGTTTAAAAACACAGCTGAAAATTGGATAACGAATGCCCTTAGTAATGATATAAAACAAGCAGAGGATGTAAGAAGTATATTAAACTATACATTAAAGGAAAAACATGAGGTTGATATAAATGACTTTGTTGATAATTCAATTAAGGATGAGGAGCTAAAGGATAGCTTCAAAGAACATATGGAAGAAAAAGGTCTTGATGAAGGTTTTAGTATAGATAAGAAATGGGTTGAGAAAAAGCTTAAAAAAAGAAGTATAAAAACGGATAATGGGTTTGATATAAAAGGAAATTTAACTGATTTTGAAGACCCAATGAAATATACTGTAAAACAAAATCAAGATGGAACCATAGATATAGTAATAAAGAATGTAACATTTTATGAAGAAAAGTAACTTTAATTTGAGTAATTTATATATGAAAATTGAATATTTTCTATAATTGTAAATAAACGTAATATAGTCTGTGTAAACTTCGATATAAATTATTATATAGAAGTTTACACAGACTATTTATATTTGTAGACAAAACAATATTATTTGTTTTCTTCGATATATTTACATATATCACCGATACATTTAAAATTCTCAGCTTCTTCGTCTGGTATTTCTATTCCAAATTCGTCTTCAAGGGCCATTATAATTTCAACAGCATCTAGTGAATCAGCTTCTAAGTCATCCATTAAAGACGCTTCCATAGTTATCTCATCTAAATTGTCTACCCCTAATTGTTCTGCTATTATTTCTTTTATTTTTTCAAACATTTTAAGCCTCCTAAAGCAGTTTTAATTAATTTTAATGTTAGTTTAATATAATATCGAGAATTTTTCAATATGGAATCCATAAAAAATAATAAAATTTTATAAAGGTAGTAATAAAGTATTATTTGATGAATAAACTTTATTGATAACAAATATAACTTAGGAGGAAATGCTATGAAATATGTAGGACTATTACTAGCATCAGTAGGAATGTTTTTACTTATAGCAGTAAATTTTTATTATAATTCAATAACTTTAGATATGCAACGTATAGAGGATTATGTAATGGAAACCAATTTAATCCTTGAAGATGTAGCTGAAAAAGAAAGCTATGTATCTAATGAAAAAGAAGATTACATATCAAGATTAATGCATGTGAAGAAAGGGATAGAAAGTTCAAAAACATCCTTCTTGATAGAAAGATATAAAGAGTACAAAGTAAAATCAATAGAAAGTTTAATTTATACTATATCAGAAGAAAAAAAAGACTATCTAGATGAAGTTGATAGATACAATAAACTGGGCGAAAAAGAAATAAATAAACTAATCAATAAAAACTTTTTAGAAGTAACTTATCTGTCTATTACTACATATATTTAATTAAAGAGACAGAACTTAGTCTCTTAATGATTCAAGGAGGATTAGTTATGACAAAATTAGAAGACAATATGGAACGTTTCTTTGGAGGATGCGAAGGTTTTTTTAGTAATAAAATGTTGATAATAATAGTTGTAGTATTCTTATTATTATGTACAGACATTTTAGAAGACTTATTATGCGATGACAATATATGGATATGGGTTATACTAATAGTATTGTTGTTATTTAACTTCGATGATGGTTGTTGTTGCTAAAAAATATTGATTATTAAATAGGCAAAGCCAGTAACTTATACAAGTTGTGGTTTTGCCTTTTTTAGTTTAGATTATAAGATGAATGTACAAACCTTACTTTTTTAGGATGAGAAAAAATTAAAAAAATAATGAAAATACATTAGCAAAATGGAAACCAAATGCATAGTATATGTTAGGAGCGAAAAGCTCAACAAAATATCAACAGGAGGTAACGTGGAATGTTAGATAGATTCTTTGGAGAAGAAGGATGTTTTGGTGGAGGAGGATGGTGGATAATAGTACTATTCTTCCTATTCTTAGCTTTTGGAGAAAGCTGGGCAGAATTTGACATAATGGCATGGATACCATTCCTAATAGTTTTATTAATACTTTGCTGCTGTGGTGGATGCTTAGAGTAAAGATAGTAGTTACTAAAAAAAGGAGGGCTTTGTTATGTTAGATAGATTTTTTGGAGAAGAAGGATGCTTTGGTGGAGGAGGATGGTGGATAATAGTACTATTCTTCCTATTCTTAGCTTTTGAAGATTGCTGGAGAGATATTGACATAATGTCATGGATACCTTTCTTAATACTATTATTAATAACTTGTTCATGTGGTGGATTCTTTGATGGTGATGGAGGCTGTGGCTGCGGTTGCTAATACTAATATCATTAAAGTGGAAAAATGCTGGTATAAAATACCAGCATTTTTTTATTTTGTTTTTTAATATGATTTAAATTAATAATGAATATTATTAAATTTGTTGAATATAGGGTATAATATAAAATATAATGTATTTAAATGTACTTGCTTTTATGGTAAAATAAAAACTTATATAAATATAGTTAAAATAGGAACCTTCATAAATTTGGTTCAGTTTTAGATAAATTTAGTAAAATAAGGAGGATGAAGATGAAAGGCAATATAACGATAAAAGATGTTGCTAAACAAGCAGGCGTGTCAATATCTACAGTATCTAGAGTTATAAATGATTCAAAACCTGTGACTGATGAAGTCAAACAAAAAGTTTTAGAGGTTATAAAAGAAACTGGATATATACCAAATCCGCTTGCGAGAAGTTTAGTAACTAAGAAGAGTCAATTAATAGGGGTAATAGTTCCAGAAGTTTCAGATTCTTTTGTTAATGAGGTATTAAATGGGATAGAGGAAGTTGCTAAAATGTATGATTATGACATCCTTTTAGCTAATACATACTCTGATAAAGAACAAGAACTTAAGAGTATAAATCTATTGAGAGCAAAACAAGTGGAAGGTATAGTTATGATTTCATGGGTGGTTGAACAAGAACACATCAACTATATACAAAATTGTGGTATACCAGCAACATATATAAGTAAAACTGCTAGAGATTATGATATATATACAGTAAGTACTAGTAATAAAGAGGCTACTTTTGATATGACAGAACATCTTATAAAGAAAGGTCATGAAAAGATAGCTTTTATAATGACGAGTAAAGATGATACTGTTTTAGAGATGGAGAGACTCTCAGGTTATGAGAAAGCACTTTCAAATAACAACATAGAATTAGACCAGAGTTTAATTAAATATGGTGGAACTGATTATGAAAGTGGATACAACAGTATGAAAGAATTATTAGATGATGGAATAATACCTCACGCAGCTTTTGTAACAGGTGATGAGGCCGCTATAGGTGCTATAAATGCTATCTGTGATGCTGGATATAAAGTTCCAGAAGATATATCAGTTGCAGGATTTAATGATGTTAAGATAGCTAAAATGTATAGACCTAAACTTACTACAGTATATCAACCTTTATATGATATGGGAGCAGTAGCAATAAGAATGGTTATAAAATTAATAAATAAAGAAATAATTGAAAATAAAAAAATAGAATTACCTTATAGAATTGTTGATAGAGAAAGTGTTATAGAAAGAAAAAAATAAAACTATTAAAGTAAATCAGGTAGCGCTTAAAGCACTACCTGATTTTTTATGTCAATAATATCAAATTTAAGAATAGTTTAAAAAAATAATTGTTTTAATATCTAAATGGTTTACTTTTTATTTACTCATGAGGATTGGATTTCTTAGTTTTCTTAAATAAACCTTTAGATTTTTTTTGTTGACCATTTGGTGTATTTTTTGGTGCAGGTGAACTTGGTTTACCTTTAGTAGGTTTAGTTTTCTTAGTCTTAGTTGCCTTAGTGTCTCTTTGAGTTTCTGCATCTGAGATTTTTTCCATTATATTATCTAATTTTTTACGTTGATTTTCATCTAAAAATGCTTTGAATTTTGATACTACTTCATCTCTTCCATCCAAGTTTTTACCTATCTTTATAAGTTCCTCCATAAGTTCGTTTTCTGACTTTCCTTTGTAATTATCAGCAATCTTTTCTATCTTATCCTTGTCAATATTTTTTTGTTTAGCCATTTTTTCTAATGACTCTGTATCTAATTTTTTCATAAAAAAACCCCTTTCTATAAATATATATTGAATTATATTCATACTATTTATATATAGAAATAATATTGAAGTGGTGAATTGTGAGTGATATATAATATAAATAAAAATTCTTATAGATAATATATATGCACTGAGCTTTAAAAATGGAACATTAAAATATGAAAAACATACTTTAATATAGGGCAATTATATAATATAAGGGGGAATTGTCTTGAATAATTTACTATTTTTGATTGGAGTGATTGCATTGAGTAATGGTAATATCTCTATATTTGATGATAAAAATAAATCAAAAGGAAATAATAGAGTTAGAAAAAACAAAAAAAATGCAAATGATAAACTATCACAATCTACACATGGAAATTTAAGGTTTGATGCAAATGATATAAAAAGAGGTTTAAGGCTTATGGATTTGAGTGAAGAAGATTTAGAAATGGGAATGGAAATAATAACTAGAACTAAAAAATACATGTCAAGAGATGAAAGAAAAATACTAATAAAAATAGAAAGTGTTTTAGACTTAGTTAGAGGCATAAAAAAATTAAATAATATAGATTTAGTAGATACAGAAGATGAGACAGATTTTTTCAGAAAAATGGATAGTGATGATAAAAAGAATATGATGATAAAAGAAATTATAGATGTATTCCCAGAAAAGAGAAAAAATTCAGTTGAAAAAGCTATAGGAATGAAAAAGAAAATAGACTTATTTGCAGAATTATTTTTGCCAGATGACTTTGGAGAAGGTGGATTCAGTCTAAGTTCTTTGGCAAATATAAATAATCTAGGAAGCATGAGTAATCTTAAATTGCTTGGTAGCCTTTTAAGAGGTGATGATAATAATGAAGATGAAGATAACAATGAAGAATTAGATTATGAGGATGAGGAATCAGATTATGAAGATGAAGAAGATTGTGAGAACGAGGAATCAAACTATGATGAAGAGCTAATAGACGAAAATGAAATATATGATGAAGAATTAATTGAAGATGAGGAAACATACTCTGAAGATGTCGAAAATGATGAAGATATAGTGCATGATGAAGAATTATATAATGTAAATGAGCAAAAATCTGAGCGTAATTATAATGAAAAAAATACTAAGAATAGAACTAAGAGAAAGAGATAATTTAACTAACTACATAAAGAGAAAAGGAAGAAAAAGTAAGACTAGAATAAGTTTATCTTAATTACTATATAAAACCACTTTAAAAAATTCGAAATTTATTATATAATAATAGTATGAAATCCTGAAACATACGATAAGGCTTTTTTAAATTCAACCTACAAATGAAATACGGGAGACCGTGTCTAGTAAATTATAACATGCCTGTTTAGTTTGGACGTTAAAAGTTACTGGCAAGTCACCCACCTGGGAGTGCCTAGGGTGTGAATTTACTTAGCCACCGGTGTTTCGGGACAAAAAAAGTGCTACTATTTCAAATAGTAGTACTTTTTTTATTAAAATGCATTTTTCTACTAAATATATCTAATTATTGATAAATTTAAAAAGCGAAGTAACAATTAAGTTTATAAGAGCATAGTATTAATTAGGCTTCAAAAAGCCGAAGACTTAATTACAATAGCTTACAGGGAGGGCAATGAAAAATGCAAGATTATAAAAAAAATAAAAGAAGAATGATAAATCAGCCAATGCCTACAATTAGTGAGGAAGAAGTGTATACAGAGGAAATGAGTTCAGAAGATATGAGAGGATTTAAAAAATCTCATCATCACAATAATGGATGTAATAATGATAATAAGTGTGAATGTCATGATGATTGCAAACCTAATCCATGCAATCCATGCAAACCTAACCCATGCAATCCATGCAAACCTAATCCATGTGATGACCATTGTGAATGCCATGACCATTGTAAATGTGATTGTGAACCATGCCAAATGGATTCTGATGAATGTTTTGAAAACAAATGTGGACCAGATTGCTGTAATCCTATATCACCAAAAAATTTCTCAGTATCAAATGCAGTGCCATTTGCAATAGAGGCTAGTAGAATATTTGATACTATGCAATTCCAAACATTTACAGATGCAACTGGACCAAATGGAGAGCCATTAACTTTTGAAACAGAAGTAGTAGAAGTATTTGGTTCAGTTCCAAGTGCAGGTCAAGCAAGTGTAACTATAGAAAAAATATGCTTAAGTAATGATGGAATAGTTATAGACACAGGAATGACAACTTTAGAAGATTTCGATTTAGACCCATTAGGAGATATAGTAGGAAGAAACTGTGAAACAACTTTTGAATTTGCAGTATGTGGTGAAAGAAACGCTGAATGTTGTAGACAAGGAAAAGGCAAATCAGTAGCTTATAAACAAAGAGGATTAACTGTAGCAGTTCGTAATTTAGTATTAGAACTAAGAGGTAGATGTGGATGTACAGAATTCGTTGCATTAGCTTTCCCAGCAGTCAGAGCAGGAGGTGGATGTAAGAGAAGAGTTGATTATGTAGAATTTACTTTTAACACACTTTCAGCACCAATATGCTTACCAGCTGACGGAAGAGCTGTTACTCTAAGACAAGAATATCAAACTAACTTAACTGTAGATTGTATAGGAAAATCTATATTAAAATTAGAATGTAATGAATGTTGTGAACCTTTCTATGAATTAATAATACCAAATGATATAGATTTAGTACTTTGCTTACAAGAAACAGTTAGCACATTAATAAGTGAACAAATAGTAGTTTTAGCATCACCAAATCCAATCCAACCAAGACTTGTTGATACTTTCTCTAAAGTATGTGATTTTTCGCAATGTGGACCTCATCATGGAAGTGGAAAGCCTAGTTGCCACAGATAGATAGGTAGATATATAGACAGTTTAAATTATAAATAAAAATCATCTTAAGGAAGGCTACCAATGTAAATTATTTACTTTGGTAGCCTTCACGTTTTTATAACTAGTGTATAGATTTTAGTGATTTAAAAAGTACTATAGTATGTAATAGACAAGTAAATATTGATACTATTGTCATTGTGTATATGTATGCATAGATATTAAGTCCAGGTATAGGAAGAAATACGTATAGAGCCACAAGTTGAATTAACATACCAGTGATAGTATTTATACTTGAAGCCAACTCTTTTCTTATTGAATGTAAAATGCCAGACAGAGTTTGGTTTAATGACATAAATAGTGGAACTAAAAACATAGCTTTTAAATATTCTCCAGCAAGTTTATTTTTAAATACTAGTACACACAAATCTTTTCCAAAGAAATAAAAAAATATTGATGATAGTATACCTACAAACAAAGTTAGAAGTACAGAGTATTTGATTTTTTTCAATACACTCTTACGTTTTCTTAAAGCCATTTCTTGAGATATAGTAGGTATCAAGTTTACAATAAGTGCTGAACCAACAGTAAAAGGTAAAAATATAAAAGGCATTACCATTCCGCTGACAACACCATACATACTTAATGACTGCTGATAAGTAATTCCTGATAATGCTAATCTTGATGGTATCATCATAGAGCTGATAGACTGTAAAAGTATGTTTGACATTCTATTGCAAGTTATGGGAATGGACATTTTTAATGTTTCCATTGAAGAATTATAAAAATCTTTAATACTTATAATATACCTATTGTCAAATGATGAATCTCTCCATAAGCAAATAAGCATGAATATAATATTACTCAATTCACCAATCGATATACCTAATAGGGCAATATAACAATTCATAGATTTATTATTTATGTACATAACCAGTAAAAAAACGAATAAAATTTTACCAATTTGTTCAATAATTTGTCCAATAGCAGGGATTTTTACATTCTTTATACCATAATAATATCCTCTTAGTACATTTGAAAGAGTTATTATAACTATCGCAGGACAAACTGCTAGTATAAATAGATTTAATTTGGCATCTTTTAAAAACTTAAGTGATAAAAAAGAACTATTAAAAGATGCAACTATAGATATAACTAGCGCTACGAAAAATGATATATATAAAGTTGATATAAATAAAGCATTAGTGTTGTGTCTATCGTTTAAAGCTTTTCTCTTTGCGACTAAACAACTGAGTGCAGTAGGTATGCCTGTTGTTGTAACAGCTAAGCAAATCATTAAAAAGTTAAAAATCATATGGTAAATACCTAGACCTGTTTCGCCTAAAGCCCTTGATAAGAATATTTTATATAAAAAGCCAAATATCCTTACAATAAAATTAGATATAAATAGAATAACTGTTGATAGTACTAAATAAGGTACTTTCAAAAAAATCACCTCCTTATCTTTTAAATATATTCACAAGGAGGCGTAAAAATTTATAATTTTATAAATTCTGGTTTCAATTTATTAAATTTAGATACATATTTAAAGCCCATATTTTTTAGCAGTGTATATATGTAATCGAATTCATAGGCAATTTGACTTACATGATGTGAATCTGAACCTGTAGTTATGATTTCTCCTCCTAAGTCTTTATACATTTGAAGGATATATCTAGATGGAGTCAAATCTGGAAGGTTGTATCTGTAGCAAGATGTATTTATCTCAATACCTTTACCATCATAAATAGCTTGTTTAAGAATTTCCTCAATTATATCAGAAAACAATCTATCATCTAAAATAGTATCATAAGGAGCATATCTTTTAATTAAATCTAAGTGACCTAAAATAGAGTAATCCTTGTAATTTTTAACAATATTATATAAGTAAAGGTAGTAATTTTCATAAACTTCATGCTGAGTTTTATCTTTAAAATAGCTACCAAGATATAAGTCCATTGTATCTATAGCATGGATAGAACATATTATAAAGTCTAATGGATATTGATTGGCTTCTTTTCTATAGGTATCCATTAATTGAGTCTGAACTCCAAACTCAATTCCCTTTTTTATTGATATTTTATCCTTATATTTATTTTGAAGAGTTTCTAGACTTTTAAAATAATCTTCATAGACAATTGAGAAAGAATCATCAGCATAAACATCATAATCAACATGGTCTGTGAAACAAATTTCATTTAAACCAAGTTCAATAGATTTTTTTATCATTTCTTCCATTGTAGATTTTCCATCAGTAGAGAAACTTGAGTGCATGTGATAGTCATAAAACATAAATATTTCCCCTTTTTATAAAAATTTTGGTATTATATATACATACTAAATAATATCAAATATATGGGAAAGCATCAATAAAATATAAATACAATGAGCGGTGATAAATGTGGAAAAATACAGAATAGATTTAAGTGAAAAGAAGTTAACTAAATATATACAGATATTTAATCATATAAAAGAATTGATAATAGATAAAGAGTTAGTTGAACATGAAAAACTGCCTCCAATAAGAAAACTATCAGAATTTCTACAAGTAAATAATACTACTATAGTTAAAGTATATGAGCTTTTAGAGAATGAAGGGTATGTATATAAAATTGTAGGTAGTGGAACATTCGTGTCAAGTTCAAATTCTTATAAAAGTGGTGTAGACAACAGAAAAAATAAAAATATTGTACAAAGAGATGATTTAATTCATTTTGACAATGGAAATCCATCTAATGATATGTTTCCTATTGATTCATTTAAAAATGCTGTAAATATGGCATTATCTAAAGATGGCAGTTCGATATTTGATTATGATGAAGGTCTTGGCTCTGAAGAATTAAGAGAAAAGATGGTAGAGTATCTAAGTGATGGAAGTATAAAAACGACTAAAGAAAATATTCAAATAATATCAGGTGCTCAACAGGGTATAGATATAGTTTGTAAAGGGCTTATAAGTTATTCAGATGTTGTCTTTATGGAGGAACCTTCTTATAATGGAGCGATTGAAGTGTTCAAAAGTAGAGGTGCAAAAATAATATCTATACCTATGTTAGATGATGGAATTGATATAGGTATTTTAAAATTAAAATTGGAAAAAATAAAACCAAGACTTATATATATTATGCCTAATTTCCAAAATCCAACAGGAATATCTTATTCAACATATAAAAAAAAGAAGTTAATAGAACTGGCAGAAGAACATGATTTTTATATAATTGAAGATGATTTTATAAGTGATTTTACATTTGAATCAAAAGACAATAGGACTGTTAGAAGTTATGATGACAAAAATAGAGTGGTGTATATAAAGAGTTTTTCAAAAATACTTATGCCGGGTCTTAGGATAGGAATTGTAGAAATGCCAAATGAACTGCTAAAAAAAGTTTTATGGGCTAAATACTCTTCAGATATATCAACACCAGGCCTTATTCAAAAATCAATGTATTACTATATGGAGAATTTTGATTGGAAAATTTATTTAAGCCATATAGAGAAGATATATACTGATAAGTACAAATTGGCAAAAAGCTTGATTAATAATAAATTGAGTGGTAAATTAAAAGTTAGAAAATCTTGTGGAGGAATAAACTTTTTTTTAGAATTACCAAGAGGATATACATCCCAAGCATTTACAAGCTTTATGTTGAACAAGGGTGTGTCTATGCTTCCAGGAACTTATTTTTTTGACAATTTAGTAGATGATAGATTTTTTAGGATAAACATAGCTCGTCCAAGCATGGAAGAGTTAGAAAAAGGAATAACCATAATCAGTGATAATATAGATGAATTTTTTTGTGAATATAAAAACAAGTTAGATATAAAAAGCAATAAATTATTTTATTAAATAAATAGAAGTCTTTAGGAGGAAAACATGTTTGACAAAAAGAAATTAGATAGGATTAATGAATTAGCAAAAAAAAATAAAGAGGGAGTTCTTTCAGATGATGAAATCAAAGAAAGAGAACTTTTAAGAAAGGAATACTTAGAAAATTTTAGGGCACACTTTAAATCAAGACTTGACAGTGTCAAGGTGGTTTCACCAGAGGAATATGAACAATATATGAAAAATAATAAAAATTAAAACTTAATAGGAGGAAAACATGAACTTAAAGCATGAATTTAAGAATGCATGGGATGTTGAAAGAAAAGAAAATGCTATTGAACAAGTTATGCAATATTCTCGCAATTATATGGATTTTTTAAGTAAATCAAAAACTGAAAGAATTTCAGTAAAAGAAATTATAAAATTAGCTAAAGAAAATAATTACATTTCAATAGATGAAGCTATGGAAAAAGGAAGTATAGGTAGTGGTGACAAAATTTATGTTATAAATAAAGACAAGGCAGTAGCACTTTTTGTAATAGGCAAAAATTATATAGAAAAAGGTATGAAAATTATAGGAAGTCATATAGATGCTCCAAGATTGGATTTAAAACCAAATCCACTATATCAAGAAGGAAATCTAGGTTTTTTTAAAACTCATTATTATGGAGGAATAAAAAAATATCAATGGACAGCTATTCCTCTTGCTTTACATGGTATAGTTATATTAAATGATGGAACGAAAGTTGACATATCTGTTGGAGAAGAAGAAAGTGACCCAGTATTTTGTGTAACTGATTTATTAGTTCATTTAGCTGGAGACCAAATGCAAAAGAAATTATCTGAAGGAATTAGTGGTGAAGCTTTAAATATATTAATTGGTAATATGCCTTTAAATGATGAAGAAAAAGAGCCTATAACAGCAAATATATTAAAGCTTTTAAATGAGAAGTATAGTATAGTTGAAGAAGACTTATTAAGTGCTGAAATTGAAGTAGTTCCAGCTGGGAAAGCTAGAGATTTAGGTTTTGATAGGTCAATGGTATTAGGGTATGGTCATGATGATAGGGTATGTTCATATGCTGCTGTGAAGGCCATATTAGAAACTGAACAACCAGAATTTACATCAGTTACATTGTGTGTGGATAAAGAAGAAGTTGGTTCTCAAGGAAATACAGGTATGCACTCAAAGTTTTTTGAAAATACTGTAGCTGAATTAATTGCTTTGGAAGGTGATTACTGTGATATTAAAGTAAGAAGAGCTCTAGCAAACAGTAAGGTTTTATCAGCTGATGTCGCTGCTGGATATGACCCAAATTTTAGAGAAGCGTATGAAAAGAGAAATTCCGCATATATGGGAAATGGGATAGTTTTAAATAAGTATACTGGTTCAAGAGGCAAAGGCGGATGCAATGATGCAAATGCAGAATTTATGTCAGAAGTAAGAAGAATTTTTAATGAAGGAAATGTAGTATGGCAAACTGCTGAACTTGGAAAAGTTGACCAGGGAGGCGGTGGAACTATAGCCTATATATTGGCCAATCAAGGTGCAGAGGTTATAGATTGTGGTGTTGGAGTTCTAAACATGCATGCACCATATGAGATTGTTTCTAAGGTAGATATATATGAGATGTATAAGGGATATAAGGCATTTTTTAATATCAATTTGTAAATAAATATAAGAATAATAAGTGAATAAAGGCTGTTGTATAAACAATTTTAAATTGTTATACAATGGTCTTATTTTTTTGTAAAATAATAAAATAAATTGACAACGATTTCATCTTGTTATAATATGTAATAAAGAACTTGTTATATAATGTTATAAAAAATGTTACATAGGGAGGTGAACAAAATGGATGAAAAGAAACAAAGAAAAGAGATGGATTTAGAAGTAAATTCATTTGTTCCTTTATATCAACAGCTGTATGACAACATAAAAAAACAAATAGCATCTGGTATATATAAGCCAGGAGATAAACTTCCATCTGAAGGAGACTTATGCAAAGAATTTAATATAAGTCGTATAACTGTGAGAAATGCACTGAATGAACTTGTGAAAGAAGATATACTGTGTAAAAAACGTGGTAAAGGAACGTATGTAACGATACCAGAGAGAATAGAAGCTACATGTGCAGGAAATAGTTTTACTAATTCTTGTCATCGTATTAATGCAAAACCAAGTACACAAATAATATCTGTTTTAATAAAAAAAGCTGATAAACAAGTTGCTGAGGCTTTAAGTATTGAGTTAGAAGAGAAGGTAATATGTATTAAAAGACTTCGATTAATAGATGAAGTACCTGTTATCTTTGAAGTTGATTATTTTAGGATAGATTATATGTTTTTATTAAAAGAAGAATTAGAAGATAAATCTTTAATGGAAGTTATATCTAATAATATAAGTACATTACCTAAGCGTGTAGAAAATATATTTGAAGTAAAACATTCAAACAAAGAATATTCCAACCATCTTAAGTGTGCAAGTAATATGCCATTATTGAAAGTAAGACAATCAGTGTATACAGAGAATAATGATGTTTTATATTATAATGAACAATTTATAAGAAGTGACAAGTATAAATATGCAGTATCAGCAGAAATATAGTCTATATTTAGTAGGAGGACAGATATGAGAAAAATAATATTAGCATCTCATGGAGAATTTTCAAAGGGTCTTTTAGATTCAGTAAAAATGATAGTAGGAGATTTAGCAAATTGTGTTAGTTCATATAGTTTGTATCCTGGCCAAAGTGCTTCAGATTTTGCCTTAGAATTAGAAAAAATAATATTAGAAGATAAAGAATGTGAATACATAATTTTATCTGATTTATATGGTGCGAGTGTATGCACTGCAATGTTGAGATTAACTAACTTACATAATGTTAATTTATTCTCTGGAATGAACTTGAATATGGTATTAGAACTTCTTACAAGATTTTCTGATAAATTGACAGCTAAAGATGTAGAAGAATTAGTGAAAGAATCTAGAATGGGAATACAAAGTGTGACATTACAAATTAAAGAAGAAGAAGAGGTATTTTAGTTTATGGAAAAAAAGGGAATATTATCAGTATTTAAAAATAAGAAGCCAATTATAGCAATGATACATTTAAAAGGAGATACTCCAGAAGATATCTTTGAAAGAGCTAAAAAAGAAATCACAATCTTAGAGGAAAATGGTGTAGATGGAATAATGTTAGAAAACTACTATGGCAATTACTATGATTTAGAAAGAATACTTGAGTATGTATCAAACGCTGATTTGTCAATACCATATGGAGTAAACTGCTTAAATGTTGATACTATGGGATTTGAACTGGCAACAAAATACAATGCAAATTATATACAAGTTGATTCTGTAGTAGGCCATGTTAAACCTAGAGACGAGGCAACATTAGAAGAATTTTTTAAATTACAACGTTCAAAGTGTCCAGCTTATTTAATTGGGGGAGTTCGATTTAAATATCAACCAGTATTATCGGAAAAAACAGTTGAAGAAGATTTAAAAATAGGTATGACAAGATGTGATGCCATAGCAGTTACAGAGAATGCTACAGGACAAGAAACATCAATGGAAAAGATAGAGTTATTCCGTAAAAACTTAGGGGATTTCCCATTAGTTATAGCTGCTGGAGTTACTTTAGAAAATGCAAAAAAACAACTTGAATTAGGAGATATGGCAATAATAGGAAGTTACTTTAAAGATAATTACAAGGATTTTGGAGATGTTAGTGTAGAACACGTGAAAACATTCATGGATGAAATAAAAAAAATTAGGGAGGAACTATAATGATTAAATTAGTAAGAGTAGACCACAGACTTATACATGGGCAAGTAGCATTTACATGGACAAAATTTTTAAGTACGGATTGCATATTGATAGCAAGTGATGAGCTATTAAAGGATGAATTAAGAATGGCAGGACTTAGAATGGCAAAACCATCTAATGTTAAACTTGTAATGAAGAATATAGAAGATTCTATAAAAGCACTCAATTCAGGAGTTACTGATAAATACAATTTATTGATACTTTGTGAATCTGTAGAAGATGTTTATAAGCTAGCCAAAGAAGTAAAAGCCATTAAATCTATAAACCTTGGTGGAACAAAATCAGATGATAATCGTGAAAATATATCTAAAGCAGTGCATGTATCAAAAGAGGATATAAATATGATTAAAGAATTAGATTCAGAAGGCGTAAATGTATTTGTACAATTGGTTCCTGATGATGATGCTACAAATGTAATGAAATTAATATAATTTTAGGGGGATGAAAATGGAATTTACACAAGTTATTCTGATAACTCTAATTGCATTCTTTGCATATATGCATTGTTTTGTAGGTTCTACAATGCATAATAGACCGATAGTTGTTGCGCCACTTGTTGGTTTAGCACTAGGTAATCTACATACAGGTATAGTAATAGGTTCAACATTGGAGCTAGTATTTATGGGTGCATTTCCAGTTGGAGCAAGTAACCCTCCTGACTTTGTATCTGGTTCTATTATTGCCACAGCATTTGTAATATTAACTGGTCAGGATGTGTCAGCAGCAGTTGTACTTGCAGTTCCTATAGCGACTTTAGTATTGCTTATAGACAACTTCTTAATGACAGTAGTACTTACATGGGGAGCTCATATTGCTGACCGTTATGCAGAAGAGGGTAATATTGAAGGTGTAGAGCGTGTGCAATTATTATTTGGTATAGGAAATAAATTAATATTAGCAATAATAGTAGGTATAGGATTCTCATTAGGTGTTCCAGTAATAGAAAAAATACTTTCATTTATACCATCATATGTAACTCATGGAATGGATGTTGCAGCAGGTGTTATACCAGCAATAGGTTTTGCTATGTTAGCTAGAATGATGCTTAATAAGAAAACAGTAGCATTTTTATTATTAGGATTTATATTGGTTGCTTATCTAAATATAACAGTAACAGGAGTTGCATTATTTGGATTAGCAATAGCTTTAATATATGTTAACTTTGTAGGAGAGAAGGAGGTAGTAGTAGATGACAACGAATTCTAAGAAATTGGAGACAATTTCACCAGACAGTAAAATAACGAGGAAAGACTTTTGGAAATGTTTTAGAAGGTCTTTAACATTAGATTCATCTTGGAACTATGAACGTATGCAAAATATAGCATATGCATATATGATGGCACCAATAATTCGTAGAGTATATAAAGATGATAAAGAAAAAAAATCGAAGGCTTTAAAAAGACACCTTGAATTCATGTCAGTTACTCCTCATATAAGTACTCTTTTGGTAGGTATATCTGGAGCTATGGAAGAAGAAAATGCAAAAAATGAAGAGTTTGATGCAAATAGTATAAATGCTGTTAAGTCAAGTTTAATGGGACCAATTTCTGGAATAGGAGATTCATTTTTCTGGGGGACATTGAAGCTTATAGCAGCTGGAGTTGGTATAGCTTTAGCTTCACAGGGAAATATAATGGGACCAATTCTATTTCTTTTAATAATAAACATTCCTCATTTTATCATTCGTTATATATGTTTAGATAAAGGATTTAAGTATGGAACTCAATTTTTTAAAGATGTAAGTGGTTCAAATATAGTTTCAAAAGTTATGGAAGCAGCTTCAATGTTAGGGCTTATGGTAATTGGAGGAATGACTGCCTCTAATGTAATGTTAAAGCTCAGTGTTAATGTAGGTAGTGGAGAGTGGGCAGAGCCCATTCAAACTTATTTAGACCAAATAATGCCATGTATGCTTCCAGCTATGATATTTGGTATTATGTATTGGTTATTAGGAAAAAAAGTCAAGACAACTACAATATTAATTTCTGTTATAATTATTTGTATAGTGCTAGCTGCTATTGGAATAGTATAAGCAGAATTAAGGATATGATTTCTAAAGTATTAAAAAAATCCCAAGTTCATTTGAACGAGGGCTTTTTTTTACTAAATTAACTAGAAAGAAAATTTTTATATAGTAATTTATGACTATTCATGTGACAATTACAATTATTTTATTCATTAGTTATATAGTATAGAATTAAGTATCTTATATTATAATTATTATATTATGATTTCAAAGTACTCACATAATCTGTTTAAGAATTTATCTTCCAATGGAGAAAAAGTTTTCTTCTTAGAATAAATAAAGAAAAATTTTCTAGTAAAATCAACATTTTTTATTTTATAACATTTAATTTTACCTGCATTTAGATAATCAATAGCTGATATATAAGATATAAAAGAGACACCAAGACCCAGTCTAACCATTTCTTTAATAGCTTCATTTGATTCCACATGTGCTATTATATTTAATTTATTTACAGGAAAGTTATTTTTGCTAAGTGTGTTTAGTATTAAATTTCTAGTACCAGAGCCTTCCTTTCTCATAATAAAATTTAAGTAAGCCAATTCTTCTATATCAATTTTATTATCTTTATTGTCAATTTTAAAATCTGAAGGAGTGATAAGAACAAGCTCATCATCTAATAAGTCTAGGTATTCTATTTGAGGATTGTTAACTTTAGAACCAACCAATCCAAAGCTTATTCTTTCATTTAAAATTTCTGATATAGCATATTGAGAATCATAATGGCTTATGGAAAATTTTACGTCTGGGTAACTCATGGAAAAACTCTTCATAAAATCAGGTAAAATATAGGTTTCAGGTATAGAACTACATGCAATATCTATAATACCTTCTATTTTTCCTGAATATTCTTTTATATCATAAATTGCACGTTTACAGTTGTTTAATATATATATAGCATGTTCATAAAGAATTTCACCAGATTTTGTGAGTGTAATCACTTTGTTACTTCTATTTATAAGTACAGTTTCTAACTCTCTCTCTAAATTTTGTATATGTGCACTTACAGTAGGTTGAGTTAAAAAAAGTTCTCTTGCAGCTTTTGAAAAACTTTGATGTTTTGCAACAGCAACAAATACTTCAAGTTGTTTAAAATCCATTATTTAATCCTCCTTAAATTATCTAAAACTATTATAACATATTTGATAAATTAATAGTCAAAGGTGATTTTTAAAATAGAAAACCTTAAAATATTCATGGAGTTTTTGATTGTTTAGGAATAATTTGGTATAATGTTATAAGGATATTTACCTTTAAAATATCGTAAATTGAATTTTCAAAATTCAACTTTAAAATATATTTTATTACAGAAAAATTACAAAGAGCTTCTTAATCTTATTAAATTCAAATAAATATTATATAATTATTTTATAATACAATAAATATAATTATTGAAAAAAGAGATAATCGTACATCGAGATATAGATAAATATTATAAAATTTAAGAAAGGAGGATTGATTTATGAAGTTAAAAAAGTCATTAGTTTGTGTAACTATTTTAGGTATTGTACTTGTTGGATGTCATAAAGAAACCACTAAAGAGAAAAACCAAGTAGCAAATAAAGCAACACAACAAAAAACTATGACAAAAGTTCAAAATGATGTTAATGAAATTATGAGTAAGGATTATAAGTTTGTTATAAAAAATATGGGAATACCTTATAACACAATTTATTATATAAAACCTAAAGATTTAAAAGAATCAGATACAATGCAAGATATAAATACATCAAGTTATATGACATTAGTTTACCCTAAATATACTGGAAATAATGAATTAGATGGAAGTGCTTTATACATTGATATTAATAAAAATAAAGTTGTCAATGTTGAAACAAACTCGTTTTCATCACAAAGTACTATTGATATTGATGCTAATGCCAGTATTATGATTGAAAAAAGCGACCATGAAAAATCAGCTGTGTCACTAGAAAATTTTAGAAAGATTGACTTAGGAGAGTATATTGGAGTTGATGAGTCTAGAATAAATGAAGTTGTTGGAGAAGCAAATTATGAGCTAACAGCATATAATCATGAAGGTAACAAAGTGGTTAAAAGTTATAGATTAAAAGAAGACAATAAATTATTAAAAAATGAAGTGCTTACAATAAGTATTGTGGATAACAAAATAAAATCTATAAAAACTATTGAAGGTGATAAAATTGTAAAAATAATAAAAGGAGCTTTAATAGAATAATGGATTCTAAAGCATACAAGGCTGTTTCAAGATAGAAGTAAATTTCTAGCTGGAAACAGTTTTTTTATAAGATTTATAAAATTTATTGAATATTAGTTAGAAATTATTTTATAAGCTTTATTAAATTTGAACTGCACTTACAGATAACAATTGGTTATAATTAAATATAAGATAAAATTATTTCTAAATTTTTCAATCTATAACATACTACATTGAAATGTTTTAAATAAAAAATATATTGGGGAGTATTTAAAATGATAGAATTAGCAGATGCCATAAAAATTATTGAAGAAAATGTTGTACCAATAAGTAGGGTGAAGAGAGTAAATCTTATAGATGCAGTAAATAAGGTAGTTGCAGAAGATATATATTCAACAATTGATAGCCCTCCATTTGATAGGTCACCATACGATGGTTATGCATATAATGCAAATTCTGAAAATAGAAACTTAAAGGTTATAGGGACTTTATATGCAGGAGAAGTATTTGAAAGTGTATTAAATAAAAATGAAGCAGTGAAGATAATGACTGGTGGTAAAATACCAAGGGGTGCAAACTGTGTAGTAAAAAAAGAAGATGTAACTGTTGTAGATGATATGATAATTTTAAATGTAAAGTTAAAGGAATATGATAATTACATATTCAAGGGTGAGGATATAAAAAAGGGGCAATTGATTATTAATAAAAATCAGAATATAGGGTATGATGGCTTAGGAGTGCTAGCAAGTCTTGGAATATCTACAGTAACAGTGTATGATGATTTAAAAGTCGGAATCTTGAATACAGGAACAGAATTACAAGATATAAACGAGCCTTTAGAGGATGGTAAGATATACGATAGTAATAGATATACATTATATTCGAAACTTATAAAGCTTGGTATACAGGCAGATACAATATGTAATTGTTCTGATGATATATTAGAGTTAGAAAAAATAGTAAAGAGCATGTTGAAAAAGGTAGATTTTTTAATTACAACAGGTGGTGTGTCTGTTGGAGATAAGGATTTAATTCCAGATGTATTTAGAAAAATAGGTGCAAAAGAGTTATTTTGGAAAATAAACATTAAACCTGGAGGAGCTTGTTATGTAGCTACATTGGGAGAAAAACTACTATTTGGTCTTTCTGGAAATCCACATGCAGCAATTGTGGTATTTGATAATGTAGTAGTTCCTGTGATTGAGTATTTGACATATAAGAAAAGGGAGCATTATATAAAAGCTATATTTAAGGGGGAATTTAATAAACTTTCAAATAAGGATAGATTTGTAAGTGGTAAATTATATACAAGTGAAGGTAAATTATATGTAAGGTTAAATGATAAGAAGGATGCTAAAGCTAGATTGTCAGCAACATTGAGAAGTAATTGTATGATAAAAATAAAAAAGGAAGAAACTATAAAAGAAAATCAGTTAGTAGATGTTGTTATTAGATAGTTTTATGAAAGGAAGTAAATTTTATGTATAATATATTGTCAGTTGTATCCTATTCTGGAGTAGGAAAAACTACATTAATTGAAGGTATAATAAAAGAATTAAATAAAGAAGGGTATAATGTTGGGGTTATTAAGCATACATGTCATGATTTTGATATTGATGAAGAGGGTAAAGATACTTACAAACATAGAAAATCTGGTGCTAAAAAGGTATGTATAATATCAGATAAACGAGTGGCATATATTGAAGAACTAAAAGATAATAATCCATTATATGAAATGATTCAGTTGTATAGAGACATGGACTTAATTATTATAGAAGGATATAAAAATTATAGGTTTAGAAGATTGGAGATAACTAGAGAGAATAAATATAAGGATATTTTATCAAATAGGTCTGATTTAATAGGAATTGTTAGTGATATAGAATATGATTTAAATATTAAACAATTTGATTTAAATGACTATAAAAATATATCAAATTACATAGAGTATTGTATGAAAAATGAGATTTTAAGTATAAATGATACTGAAATAAAAAACATATTAAAAGAATAATTTTAAGATACTCTTTTGATATAAAATGGTATAATTATTTATATAAATAAAGATATGAGAAATTTATCAATCGTATTTTGAATTATAAAATATCAGAGAAATCTTAGGAGGAAAAATATGAAAAAGATATTAGTAGCATGTGGGGCAGGAATTGCGACATCAACAGTAGTTTGTGATAGGGTAGAAAGATTAATTAAAGAAAATAACATACAAGCAGAAGTTATACAATGTAAAATTGCTGAATGTGCAACAAAACAAGAAGGAGCTGACTTAATAGTATCTACTACTATATTGCCAACAACTTATGATATACCTGCGATAAAAGCAACAGCGTACATAACAGGTATAAATACAGCTGCCTTAGATAAGAAAATATTGGATGCTCTGAAATAGTTTTGTATTTATAAAAAAATATTTAGTATTAAATATAGAGTTGTGTCTTTGTAAGAATTTATTTATAGAGATATAGCTCTTTTATATTGTTTTAAAGGTAGAGTTAATAATATAAGTATTCAATTTTATGAAAAATATTGATTTATATTGTAAATTTATAAAAGATTTAAAATTGTTGTTATGTTATACTAATTTATGGGTATTTTTTAGAAGTATCAATGGAGGAGGGATTTAATACTTATGATAAAACAATTTATAAAATATTATAAGCCGTATAAGAAAATTTTCACACTAGACCTTATAGCAGCTTTTTTATTTTCCTTATGTGATTTAGTTTATCCTATGATAACTAGAAATATAATGGATGATATTGTTCCAAATAAAAATTTAAGAATGTTAGTAGTTTTTGCAGTAGTACTTATACTTATATTTATAGCAAAAGCAGGGCTTAACTATTTTATGCAGTATTGGGGGCATGTTATAGGTGTAGATATGCAAGCTGATATGAGAAATGAAGTATTTACACATTTGCAGAGACTTCCAAATACGTATTTTGATAATAACAAATCTGGGGTAACTATGTCTAGAATAGTAAATGACCTAATGGATATAACAGAACTTGCACATCATGGGCCTGAAGATTTATTCATTTCTATAGTAATGTTAGTGGGTTCATTCTTTATACTTATAGATATAAATATTCCTCTTACTCTCATAATATTTGCTATATTACCATTTATAATTTGGTTTGCAATAGCTAAAAAAGATAAGATGAATGTTGCTTTTATGAAGAGTAGAGTTACTATAGGTGATGTGAATGCTACCTTAGAAAATAGTATAGCAGGTATGAAAGTAACTAAGTCTTTTTGTACTGAAAAAGAAGAATTAAATAAGTTTGTAAGAAGTAATAAGTTATTTAGAAGAGCAAGACAAGATTCTTATAAAGTAATGGCAGAATATTATTCTGGGATGAACTTATACATGGATATTTTAGAGTGGGTAGTTGTCATAGCTGGTGGTTACTTTACTTATCTTGGAAAAATTACATTGGGTGATTTTGCTGCTTATATACTATATGTAAAAATGTTTATACAGCCTATGAAAAAATTGATAAACTTTACAGAGCAATATCAAAATGGTATGACAGGTTTTAAACGATTCATAGAAATAATGGAACAAGACCATCAAAAAGAAGCTAAAAATCCTGTTGAGCTTGAAAATGTAAAAGGTAATATTGAGATAGAAAATATATCTTTCACATACGAAGATAAGACTCAAGTATTAAATAATTTGAGTTTATCTATAAAAGCTGGCAAGACGATAGCATTAGTTGGACCTTCTGGAGGAGGAAAGACTACATTATGCAATCTATTACCAAGGTTTTATGAATTTGATGAGGGTGATATAAAAATTGATGGAAAGAGTATAAAAGATGTTAGTTTAAAATCATTGAGAAAAAATATAGGCATAGTTCAACAAGATGTATTTTTATTTACAGGAACTATAAGAGATAATATTCTTTGCGGGAATCCTAATGCTACAGATGAAGAAATGATAGCAGCAGCCAAAAAGGCGAGAATACATGACTTTGTAGAGACTTTACCAGACGGATATGATACTTATATAGGTGAAAGAGGAGTAAAATTATCAGGTGGACAAAAACAAAGAATATCAATCTCGAGAATCTTTTTAAAGAATCCTCCAATAATAATATTGGATGAGGCTACATCTGCGTTAGACAATGTGACAGAAAGGGAAATTCAAGAGTCTTTAGAAGAATTAAGCAAAGATAGAACAAATTTAGTTGTCGCACATAGATTAACTACTATAAAAAATGCTGATGAAATCATAGTATTGACAGATAAAGGAATTGAAGAAAGAGGTACTCATGAAGAGTTAGTAAACAAAAATGGAGTATATAGTAGATTACACAATAACTAGTGTATAAATTTTATACCATAACTAACATATACACTAAATTTATAAACATAGAATATATTAAGGTTCATAAATCAAATTCATCTTATATTAATGAGTTGTTTTATGAAAAAATGTATTCTATGTTTTATTTTTTGCAAATTACAATTAATTCTATTTATAAGAATAGTGATAAATAGCCATTAATTAGGATAACGTTTTTCTAAAAAGAATAATTTAGAAAGCTAACTTTAATTTATAGAATTTATAGAATTTTATGAAAAAAATCGGATTTTGACTTGAAATGTTTTTCAAAAGTAGTAAAATAATGGATAACTATACATACATTGTATACAAATATATTTATTATGAGGGGGGATTTTGTATGGAGGCAATAACAGCTTTTTGTCTGGTTTTAGTGTCACTGACGATAGGAGATGTAGTTTCAGCAAAAACTAAAGCTTTTGTTCCATCAGTTTTTGTATCAGCAATTATATTTATAGTAGGATTTTGGACTTTTTTCCCAGAAAATATAGTAGATTTAGCTGCTTTAGGAACACCATTAGCCCAATTGGGAATGCTTTTATTAATAACACATATGGGAACTATGATGAGTATTAAGGAATTAGCAGGTCAATGGAAAACAATCGTAATAGCTTTAGCAGGAATAGTAGGCATATGTGTAGGCGCTTTAGCATTAGGTACAGTAGTATTTGGATGGGATACAGCAGTAATAGCTACACCTCCTCTTACTGGAGGACTAGTTGCATCTATAATGATGGCAGATGCTGCTACAGCAAAAGGTCTTGCAAGTTTGGCAGTACTTGCAATTTTAATGTATGTTGCACAAGGATTTGCAGGTTATCCGATTACAGCATTGATGCTTAAAAAAGAAGGAAAAAGACTTTTATCAGATTTTAGAAGTGGAAAAGTAACTGCAAGTAAAGTTGAAGAAAAAACTGAGAATGTACCTGAACAAAAAAGTAGATTTAAGATAATTCCAGATTTACCTGAAAAGTATGATACAACATATATGATAATACTTAGATTAGGATTGGTAGCATGGTTAGCAGTACAATTTACAAATCTTACACATGAAGTTGTATCTAGATATGTTATATGTTTAATATTTGGTGTAATAGCATCAGAACTTGGAATAGTTGATAGAAAACCTCTTAACAAATCTGGTTCATTTGGATGGTTAATGACATCATTGATGGCTTTTATATTTGCAGGTTTAGCAAAGGCTACACCAGCAATGCTTGCTGAAATGGCAGTTCCTCTTGTAGGAATTATAATATTTGGTGTAATAGGTATGGGGATATTCTCTATTATAGCAGGTAAGCTTTTAGGCGAAAGTAAAGAAATGGCTTTTTCAGTTTCACTTACAGCACTTTATGGTTTCCCACCTAACTATATATTAACTGAAGAAGCAGTAAAAGCTTTAGCTGAAACACCAGAAGAAAAAGAATTTTTAATGGATAAGATGCTTCCAAAGATGCTTGTTGGAGGATTCACTACAGTTACAATAGCTTCTGTAGTAATAGCAGGTATATTTGTAAATCTAATCTAATATTTAACTGATAATGATAAAAAATATTTTAAAGAAGAATATGTACTACCTGGAGGTCTGGAATGGATATTAAAGAAATAACAAAGAGTTATAAAGACTATGTGATTAAGCTTAGAAGGGAATTTCATGAAAATCCTGAGAAGAGTATGGAAGAAGTTAGAACATCAAAGAGAATCAAAGAAGAACTTGATAAAATTGGAGTGCCATATGTATCAGCTGGAGGCACAGGTGTAATTGCAACTATAAAAGGAGCTAAGCCAGGAAAGACTGTAGCACTTAGAGGTGATATGGATGCTCTACAAGTTGTTGAATGTACTGATGTAGAATATAAATCGAAAAATGAAGGGCTTATGCATGCTTGTGGTCATGATGGTCATACATCAATGCTTTTAGGAGCAGCGAAAGTACTAAATGATATTAAAGATAGTATTAATGGAACTGTAAAATTATTTTTTCAACCAGGAGAAGAAGTTGGTAAAGGTGCAAGAGCTATGATTAAAGATGGTGCAATGGAAGGTGTAGATAGCGTATTTGGGATACATCTTTGGACTGATGTGGAATCTGGAACTATATCAGTAGAAGAAGGACCAAGAATGGCTTCTGCTGACTTCTTTAAAATCACTGTAAAAGGTAAGGGTGGTCATGGCTCACTTCCTCATCAAGGTGTTGATGCAGTACTTGCAAGTTCAGCAATAGTTATGAATTTACAATCTATGGTTAGTAGAGAAGTAAGTCCTTTAGAGCCATTAGTTGTAAGTGTTGGAGTTTTAAATTCTGGAACCAGATTTAATGTAATAGCAAGTGAAGCTATCTTAGAAGGTACAATAAGACTATTTAATCCAGAACTTAGAAAACAAATTCCTTCAATTCTAGAACGTATAGCAAAATCTACAGCAGGAGCATATAGAGCAGAAGCTGAATTAGAATATGGATATCTAACTCCAGCAGTTATAAATGACAAAGAATGCTCAAAGATAGCAACTGATGCAGCAATTAAGCTATTTGGAGAAGAATGTATAACAATGTTTGAAAAAGTAACAGGAGCAGAAGATTTGGCTGAATTTATGAATATTGCACCTGGTGCGCTAGCCTTTGTAGGAGCTAGAAATGAGTCAAAAGGTGCTTGTTACCCTCACCATCATGGTTGTTTTAATATAGATGAGGATGCGTTAGAGATTGGAACTGCTTTATATGTTCAATATGCAGTGGACTTCTTAAATAAATAAATTTAATATACTATAAGGAAAAAGCAGAGACTAAGTTTATATCTCTGCTTTTTTATTGTCTATAATTTTTATAAGGATTGACTATATAAAATATATATGATAGGATAAAAGAAAATGATAATCAATATCAAATAAAAAGAAGGTGATTTATTTGAATAATGTAGTGTTTGCATTTTTGATAACATTATTGGCAGGTTTGTCTACAGGTATAGGTAGTTGTATAGCCTTTTTTGCTAAAAAAACTAACACGAAGTTTCTTTCTATAAGTTTAGGATTTTCTGCTGGTGTTATGATTTATGTGTCTATGATAGAAATTTTTCCTAAAGCACAAGATGCTTTGACAAAGTCTATGGGAGAGAAAATGGGAAGCTGGTCAACTGTAATAGCTTTTTTTGCAGGGATGGCTATCATTGCAATTATTGATAAGTTAATACCTCAAGAAGAAAATCCACATGAGATAAAGAAAATGGAAAATATAGAGGAACAAAATATCAAAAGAAATAAATCTCTTTTGAGAACAGGTATATTTACAGCAATGGCTATAGCAATTCATAATTTTCCAGAAGGTTTAGCGACATTTATATCAGCTCTTGACGATGTTACGATAGCTATACCAATAGCTATTGCAATTGCTATACACAATATACCAGAAGGTATATCCGTATCTGTACCAGTTTATTATGCTACAGGAGATAAGAAGAAAGCTTTTTATTATTCTTTTTTATCTGGTATGTCTGAACCATTAGGAGCAATTATTGGATATGCACTTCTTAGAAATTTCTTAAATGATATAACTCTTGGAATTGTATTTGCAATTGTAGGGGGAATCATGGTATTTATATCACTTGATGAACTATTGCCATCAGCTAGAGAGTATGGTGAGCATCATTTATCCATTTATGGTCTAATTGCAGGGATGGGTGTTATGGCTATTAGCTTACTGTTATTTAAATAAGCTTTTAGATGTCTGATTGTAACCTAAAATTAATATCAAAATGATATAATTATTTAAATAGATTTTTTAAGATATTTAAAAATATCATTTTGGAGAGTGAGTATTATGAAAAAGAAAATAAGGTTTAAATTTGACTGGTATAGCTCACCTGATAAGATAGAAAAATGGTTAGAGGATATGGAGATTAAAGGATATAATTTATATAAGATAAATAAACTTGGTGGAATATTTTACTTTTATAAAGGAAGTCCAAGAAAAATAAAATACACTGTTGATTACTACTATGATGCAGAAAATAATTATTTTAATGAACATAAATCAAAAGGTTGGAATCTTGTTTTTAGGAGTATTGGAAGTTTTATGGGGACATCTTCATGGTATGTATGGTCTAAAGAATATGAAGATGCACCTCCTAAATTATATAGCGATTTTGATAAACTAAATAAAGTAAAATCAATTTTGTTTATGAACGTATTTATATTCTTTTTGTTAGTGGTAATCTTTATATATTTATTGTATGTTGAAGTAAGTAATCTATCTAGTGGTTATGGCGTATCAATAACTGCTATTGTACTACAGATTATGTTATTAGTTTTATATATAGTACAGTTATATAAGAGACTAATGTATTATCTAAGGCTTAAAAAGTTTAAATAAATAGAAGAGGGTACCTTGAAATGATTTTAAAAAAACTTTTAAGGTACTTTCTTTTGTTCATGAATACTGTTTTTTAATACTGTTGATTTTTATTGTGAAATTGATATATCAAAATAACAATTGCATAAAATTGAGTATTGATATAAATAATTTGAAAATGTTATTCTAAAGTATCAGATGTGTAAAATCACATCTGAGTAAATTAATTCAAATATTTTAACTGTATTAATTAAAAATCGTGCAAGGAGGAATTTTATGATTAATATAGCAGTTTGTGAAGATGAAAAAGAAACTCAACTTTTAATAGTAGACTATATTGAGAATATATTAAAAAATATAAGTATAGAATACGAAATAAAAAAATATTTATCTGGAGAAGAGTTACTTGAAAACAACTTAAAAGACATAGATATACTATTTCTTGATATAAAGATGGAAAAACTAAATGGAATGGATACTGCAAGAAAGATTAGAAAAATGGGTAGTGAAATGGAAATAATATTTATAACCTCCTTGATAGACTATGTACAAGAAGGATATGAGGTAAGAGCTTATAGATATTTGCTAAAGCCGATAGAATTTGAAGAATTAAAAAAACATATGCTGACTTGTATTAAGGATATAGAAACAAACAAGGATAGTTATATCATAATAAAAGATAAGTCAAACACATATAAGATTTATTTAAATGAAATTAAATATATAGAAGTTCAAAAAAAAGAGATGCTAATACACACTATAAATAAGAATTTTTATATAAGATATAGCTTAAATAAAATAGAAAAAGAATTAAATCTATCTAGATTTATAAGATGCCATAAAAGTTTTATAGTAAATTTAAGCCATGTTGAAAATATAAAGTATAATATTGCAATATTGGAAAGTGGTGAGGAAGTACCTATTAGTAGATATAGGTATAAAGAGGTTAAGGAGAAGTTTTTGAGATTTCTTGGTGATACAATATGTTGAATTTCATGACTGAGCTATTATTAATTTTATCTATATTTATAAGATTTACTATAATGAAAGATGTATTAACTTACAAAGAAGAACATAAAAAAAATGAAAAAATAATATTCTGTATTCTGTTGTTCTTAATTTATACTATGCTCCAAGTAACTAGATTATTGAATGAAGGAAAATATTCTAATAATATAAACTATTTATTTCCTATTGTAGCATTTGTTGTATGGGGAGTATATTATAATTATTTTTACAAGATAAGTATTATTAAGTATACTGTTTTCTTTTATTTATTTAGTGTATATTATGAATGTTTAAACGATGTTGTGTATAGGGTACTATTTTTTGTGATTACAGGTAATGTCATATCGTCTAAGGAATATTTATTAGCATCTCAACTAGATTATATAAAAATTCATATATATAGTAACTTAATAATGATTCTTATATACATGGTATTTTATTTTTTTAGAAAGTATATAAAATCAATTACTCAGGATAAGAGAAATTATGTATATTTATTATTTGCTTTATTATCTAATACAACTAATGTATTCACAAATTATATATTAAAGAAGTTAGAACGGTTTGGGTCATTATATTCGGAAGGATACTATTTTGATAATTTTGTGAATCCAAAGTTAATAGGAGCTAGTAGTATACTTCTTATACTAGTATTTAAAGAAATAATAAAAGAAAATAGATTAAAATCTCAAAATGAATTAATAAAAAATAAGTTAGAGATGCAATATGCATATTATTTAGCCATTCAAGAATCCCATATGAAGGTTAGGAAACTTTACCATGATATAAATAATCATATTTATTGTGTAGAGAAGCTCAAAAATAATAGTGAAGAAATAGATGAATATGTGAGTAATTTAAAAGATGAAATTAAATCATTTAAATATATTTATAATACAGGAAATATGATACTAGACATTATAATTAACGAAAAGAGCGAAATATGTGCAAAAAAGGGAATTAAATTTAATTGTTGCATAAATTTTTCAAAAATAAATTTTATGAAGCCTATAGATGTCTCAAGCATTTTTTCTAATATTTTAGATAATGCTATAGAAGCATGTGATAAAATCATGGATGAAAATAGTAATAAATATATCAAAATTAAAGGAACTATAACGAAGTCATTTTTTGTACTTAAATGTGAAAATAGTAAGATAAATTCTATTACTATAAATAGAAGTATATTATTGACAGATAAAATGGATAAATTTATGCATGGAATAGGAATTCAGAGTATTAAATCGTCTTTGCAAAAATATAATGGAGAACTATTATTTGAAAATAATAAGGATAAGTTTATGCTGAATATATACATACCATTAAACCAAGATACTGACAGTTGGGACGATTAAGTTACTAGTTGGACTATACAAATTTTATATTTCAAATCATTAGCATATTAGTTTACTATAAAAATTCATAACAAGATAGAAATAGATTATATATAAATTATTTGTGCTTCCATTTTATGTAAAAGGACAGTATAATATAATTAAAGTATGTTATAACATACAAAAAGATAATAGATATTTATCTAAAGGGGGATTTTAAATGAGTCAAACTAATAGAATAGAAGAATTTAGACAAGAATACATTAATTCTAAGCCTATGATATGTTGTGAAAGGGCTAGAATTTTTACAGAATCGCATAAAAAAACTGAGGGAGAAGCTATATGTATAAGAAGAGCTAAAGCTTTTTTAGAGACATGTAAAGGACTTCCTATAAAAATATTTGAAAATGAATTAATTGTTGGGACAGCAGGTAAGTTTAGAAGAACAGGTATATTGACACCAGAATTTTCTTGGCAATGGGTAGATAAAGAAATGGATACTTTTGACGAAAGAACTCAAGACCCATATGTAATATCAAAAGAACAAATAGAATTTATAAGAAAAGAAATATTCCCATATTGGAAGGGAAAATCTTTGGAAGAAGTTTTTTTAGCAAGAATCCCAGAAGATACAGCTAAGATATTGGTAGATACAGGTATAATAGACAATGACTCTAAGTGGAGACAGGCAGTTGGTGAGGTAACACCAGATTATCAAGATATACTATTTGTAAAAGGATACAAAGGAATTAAAGAAGATGCAGATAAAAAAATAGCAGAATTAGATATATCAATTTCAGAAAATATTGAAAAAATAGATTTCTACAAATCTGTTTCTATAGTAGCAGAGGCTATTATGACACTGGCAAATAGATATTCAAATCTTGCAAAAGAAATGAGTGAATCTGAAACAGATGAAAAAAGAAAAGCAGAACTTTTAAAAATAGCAGAAATATGTATGAATGTACCAGCAAATCCTCCAACTAGTTTTTATGAAGCAATACAATTTGTATGGTTTGTACAATTAGGTGGTGTTTTATCAGAAAATCCTCTAGCATTAAATTTAGGTAGATTTGACCAATATATGTATCCATATTATGAAAATGATGCTAAAGAAGGTAAGATAACTGAATCAGAAGCTCAGGAACTAATAGAAGCTCTTTGGATTAAGTTGTCAGAATGGGTATGGACTATATCAGCAAATACAGCCAATTATTTTGCAGGATATAATCAATTCCAAAATCTTACTGTTGGTGGCAAAAAGAGAAATGGTACTGATGGAACAAATGCTATTTCATATATGTGTTTAAAGGCTACAGAAAGTGTAAAAACTCATCAGCCAGGTTTAAGTGTTAGAATAAGTCAAGGAGCACCAGATGATTTCGTTATGGCAGTTGCAAAACTAGTAAAACAAGGGACTGGTTTCCCTGCTATACACAGTGATAGTGCAGGGGCACAAATGTTATTACAAGATGGATATGATGCAGAAGATGCAAGAGACTGGAGTAATTGTGGTTGTGTAGTTCCTCATTTTAGAAAAACAGGACAATGGACTTCAGCAGTAAATATAAACTTTGCAGCAGCTTTAGAATATGCCATGAATGAAGGTAAAAGCAGATTGACTGGAGAAACAATGGGGTTAGATGCAAAGAGTATCACAGAATTTACTTCTTTTGAAGAACTTAAAGATGAGTTTTTAAAGCAATTAGCATACCTTATCAAAAATTCTGTTATAGGAACTACTGTTGCACAACAAATTCATAAAGAAATGGTACCAAGACCATTTTTGTCTACTTGTGTAGATGGATGTTTAGATAAAGGTACTGATTTAAGTAAAGGTGGAGCAAAATATAATATAGGACCTGTATTAACTGGTATAGGGCTAGGAGTGGTTTCAAACTCACTAGCAGCCATAAAAAAATTAGTATTTGAAGATAAAGTTACTACACTAGAAGAGTTAACAAAAGCACTAAACAATGATTGGGAAGGTTATGAAGATTTAAGAAAACTTGCACTTGATGTTCCTAAGTATGGAAATGATAATGATTATGTAGATTCATTAGCAATTGAAGTTTCTGATTTTTATTATACAGAAACTAGAAAATATAAAGATATATTTGGTTCAAAATTTAATAGTGCATTTATGGGAATATCAAACTATGTGCCAACTGGAAAAATTGTAGGTGCAACTCCATGTGGAAGAAAAGCAACAAAACCTTTGACAGAAGGTGTTTCTCCATTCGTTGGGACTGACACAACAAGTCCTCTAGCAGCTATGAAATCTGCATCAAAAATAAATCATGATGTTCATACTGGTGGAACTCTTTTAAACTTAAGACTGAATCAAGATTTAGTGGAAACAGAAAGAGGACTTAGAAATCTATCATCTATGGTAAAATCATACTTTGCTCTAGGAGGATTCCATGTACAATTTAATACAATATCAAACGATATTCTATTAAAGGCTCAAGAAAATCCAGAAGAATATAAAGATTTACTAGTGAGAGTTGCTGGATATAGCACTCAATTTGTTAATTTATCAAGAGAAATGCAAGATGCTATAATAGCTAGAAATGCACATAGTAAATTTTAATTACGAGGTATATTATGAGTAAAAAAGGCAGAGTTGTAAAAGTGCAACATTTTTCAGTAAATGATGGAGATGGTATAAGAACCACTATATTTTTAGAAGGATGTAAATTAAAGTGTAAGTGGTGTTCTAATCCAGATTCTTGGAGTAATATAGTCAAGTTAGGCGTCATGAAAGATAAATGTATATCTTGTAATAGATGTATAGATGTTTGTCCTCAAAATATAAGCTCACTATTTGATAGAGCTCAAATAAATAGTAAGTGTAATTTATGTGGAGAATGTGTCAAGGTATGCCTTAAAGATGCTATCTGTATAATGACTGAAGAAATGACAGTTGAAGAAATTATAAAGGAAGTTGAAAAAGATTTTATATTTTTCTTTGAGTCTAATGGAGGAGTAACTTTTTCTGGAGGAGAGCCAACACTTCAAATTGATTTTTTAAGAGAATTAGTGGATGTATTTTATAATAAAGGTATAAACATAGCAATTGAAACTTGTGGATACTTTGATTGGAATAAAGTGAATGATGTATTTGAGAAAATAGACCATATTTTTGTAGATATAAAATCGATGGATGACAATGTTCACAAGGAACACACAGGAGTAAGTAATAAAATTATATTGGAGAATATATGTAAGCTTTCAAAGCTAAATAAATCTATGGTTATAAGAGTTCCAATTATTTGTGGAGTTAATGATAGTGAAGAAAATATAAGAAATACTGCATTATTTGTAAAACAAAATGTTCCAGAGGGAAAGATGGAATTACTTCCATATCATAAATTTGGAATTGATAAATATAAGGCATTAGGGCTTGAGGATTATATATATGAATTTGATGAAATTTGTAATAATCATATGTTAAAATTAAAAGAGATAGTAGAACTTACAGGAGTAAAAATCATAGAATACAAATAAGCTATCAGGAGGATTTTAACATGGATAATAAATTTCCTAATGTGGGAGAAAATTTAAGGTTATTAAGACAAGAAATGGGCATAAGTTTAGATAAAGCTTCAAAGATGACAGGTGTCAGTAAAGCAATGCTTGGTCAAATTGAGAGAGGGGAATCTAGCCCAACAGTATCTACCTTATGGAAAATTTCATCTGGATTTAAAATAAATTTTACAACACTATTAAGTGAAAACACAAATACTTATGAAGTCATAAAAAAAGAAGAGGTAGAACCTATTATTGAACAGAAAGGGAATATGAAGTTATATCCAATATATCCTTTCAGCCCTCAGAGGAGGTTTGAACTCTTCATAATTGAACTTGAAGAGAATTGTACTCATGTTTCGTCTACACACAGTCATGTTTTAGAAGAGTATGTACTTGTAATAGAAGGAAAACTTGACCTTAATGTTGATGGAAAAACTTATATTTTGGAGTCTGGACATTCTATTAGATTTGATGGAACCTTAGAGCATATATATAAAAATTTAAATAAAGGAAAAACTATATTTCATAATATAGAAGTTTATAGATAATTTTATAGTTATCCTTTTCTAAAATAAATTATAATTTTAGAAAAGGATGACTTGTTTTTATAATATTGGAAAAAATATATATGTATTAATGTTACTGTTTAAAAAAAAACATAAAAGCATTATAATAATATTAACAAAATAGAATAAAGAGGAAGATAATATGATTATAAAGGTTTTATTGACAGTATTAGTATTAGTGGTATTGTATATTCTGTATAAATATGAAACTCAGCATATAGAAACGACAGAATATACTATTTTTAATGAAAAAATTCCAAAAGAGTTTGATGATTTTAAAATAGTTCAAGTAAGTGATTTACATAATAAGGTGTTTGATAAAAAAAATAATAAGGTATTGATAGATAAAATTGATTCCTTGAATCCAGATGCTGTGTTTATAACAGGAGATTTAGTTGATGGAGAAAATAAAAATTTTCAAGTTGCACTAGATTTAATAGACAATCTAGTAGAAAAATATGAAGTATATCATATAATTGGAAATCATGAACAAAAATCTTTGATAAAAAAGTACAAGCATTTATATAAAGACTATTTTAAAAAGTTATATTCAAAAAAAATAATAAACATGGAAAATGAGTCTGTAAGAATCGATAGAGGAGATAGTCATCTTAATTTATATGGTTTAATTATACCATTAGAGTGCTATCCATATTTTTTTGGCAATAATAAAAAGTTAGAATTAAGTGACAATTTTATAGAGGATAATTTAGGTAAGATAAATGAAAATGAGTATAATATACTTTTAGCTCATACACCATTTTTCTTTGAAAAATATACAAAATGGGGAGCAGATTTAATTTTAGCTGGACATGTTCATGGTGGCATAATAAGGATACCTTTTATTGGAGGTGTATTATCTCCAAATAGAGAATTTTTTCCTAAGTATGACTGGGGTAAATATGAAAAAGATAATAGTACTATGATTTTAAATAAAGGCTTGGGAGGCTCAAAAGTTCTAATTAGACTTAATTGTAAACCAGAAATAGTCAAAATTATATTGAAATCTAATGAATAAGAATTTGTATATAAGCATCAATAACATATAGATAAAGTTGATGTTAAATCCAGTTAAACATGTACGATGACCAATTTTGAATAAATGTTGAATTAATAAAAATAAAGTGCTATTTTTAGCATAGAATGTTTAAAATATGGGGGGATAGAAGAATCATGTGTGATATAAGTAGATTTTATGAATCTGTAAGAAATAAATATCCAAAACTAAAAGATGGAACCAGGGTTCATATGTGGCCAAAGGAGAACCTTATAATTGGACCAATTTATGATGAAGCAAATGGATATGAAAAAAGCATAGGAAATGTGGATAGCTTAACTTGGAATCAAATTGTCGTATTGGCAGAATGTGATGGGAAAAACACCACTGAAGATGTAATAAATATATTATCCAACAGATATAGAAATATACTTAATATGAAAGAAAATGTTATAGAATTCTTTAGGTTTTATGAGAACGTATATTTAACTTTTGAAGATGAAGTACAACCATTATCAAGTGTTTTTGAGATAACAGGAAATAAAGTATATCTTACTCCTTTATATTTTACGATAGAGATGGATGGTGACAATAGTACAAGTAAATATTTTTCTGAAATCATAAGTTTATTAAAGTGTATGCATGAAAAGGGTTGTAGATTTATAGAAGTTATTGGTGAAGATATTTTAAAAAATAAAAATATGAGAGAAATATTTCAATATATGCTAGACTATTTTGATTTGATTGTGGTAACTAAGGAGAGCTTTACTATTGATAGAGGATTGATAAAAGAATTAGACGATTATCGCCATAAAGTAATCTGGAAAGTATATTCAAAGAATGATAATGCACATGTTAGATTAAAAGAAGATATAAAAATAACTAGTCTGATAAAAAGAGGGCATACAGTAGTAAGAGAGGATAGGGGAAAAGCAATAAAGATAGAAGATATGAGATTTAAAGATACAAAAGAAAGATTTTCAAAATATGGTGCAGAATGGAGTCATTTGTACATTTCTTCTGATGGTAGTGTGAAATCTTATTCACTTCAAAAAGATAAAAGAATCTATTTAGGTAATATATTTAACAATTCTGTTGAAGAGATTTTCTTAGAGATGCAAGATAAGATTGATAAATTAGAGATTGTGTATCAATAAGTACTAAAAGTATATTTTATAAGAGTTTTATAGACTGTTTATTTAATTTTATGTCAATAATTATAATGAGGTGATATAACTTGTTAAAATTATTGGATAAATTTTTTTATGATTTTTTACTTAAATGCTGGTTATTTATGATGTTATGGATTTTTAGAGAACTTTTTACAAATTTTAAAATGACTAAAAAATTTAAATTTCATAAAATATTTATGTAAAAATCATATAAAATTCATATAGCATATGTATTATATAGAGTATAGAAAGACTAGCTTAAAAACCATAATATAATACCCTATTGTAATGATAACCCTCCCTCACATCCTCAAATAGAGTTATCATTACAAGAATTAATCCATAAATTTTAAATTTATGGTTTTTTTTTATTTAATTTGTTTTATTATATTAGAATATGATTTATTATAGAATATATACTAAGTAATATAGAACACAATAATTAAGTTTCTGACATGTTTTTAACTATATTAATAAGGAGGAGTATTTATGAATGTAAATAATCACAAGTGCCCAGAGTGTGGTGAACACAGTAAAAAGTTTGAGATAGTAGAGGAAAATGAGGATTGTGTGACATTTGAATGTTACACTTGTGGAACTATATCTATATTGAAGTATTGTGAAAACTGTAAAGAATTTGTATTTGTAAATATTCCAAATAATGTGGAGACATATGAGTATTGTTGTGGAAAATGCAATAATAAGATTTAATATAATAAATATACGTAATTTCATATATCATTTATACAAATCTCATATAAAATTCACATATAAAATGTATTATATAAATATAGAAAGAACTAGCTTAAAACATAATATAATTACCCTAAATTTATAATGACAACTCTCCCTCACATCCTCAAATTATAGTTGTCATTATAAAATAACTTGGCTGTTTCAAAATGTGAAATCATTTTAGGAACAGCTTATTTTTTGCAAAAATAAAGAAGGCAACGGGAAGCCTTCTTTCGTGTAAAAAAAGTTTAATTTTTTGTTAAGATTTGTTTGTTTATTTTATATTACCTTTATAATATGTGTTTATTTGAAGGTTGGCAATGGATTTTGCGCAACTGGTCATTATTAATGTAAAAGTGGAATATTATTAATAAATAATGATTACAAAATTGTAATTATTATTTGTTAAGTAAATGAGTAAAATATCATATTAATGGGTATATAATTAATAATATACTAGTTTGGGGAGGATAAAATTATGAATTATAAAACAATCATATTAAATAGAAAGTCTGTTAGAGAGTACAAGAACACAGATATTAAAGAGGAATATCTTAGTGACATTAAGAAATACTCAGAATCTTGCAAGAAACTAGTTCCAGAAATAGATGTTGACATAAGAATTATGAATAGAAATGAAGTTTTTGACAATTTAGATAAAGTGGCAGGATATAAGGGAAATATGATAGATGCTCCAAGTTATATTATCATATTATCTGATGTAAAAGATAACTATATTGAAAATTCAGGATACATAGGAGAAAGTATAATCTTTAAAGTGACAGAACTTGGAATAGGTTCTTGTTGGGTTACTTTTGAAGATGGCAAAAAAGTAAGAGAGAAACTAGGAATTGATTCAGATAAAGAAGTAACAGGAATTATAGCAATTGGATATGGCGAAAATGTAAGTAATACTAAAGTACTAAACGCTACAAAGACTGGCGAAAATTATTCAAAATCTGATATGCAAGTTGTATTAGACAATGGTTCTTCTAGACTTGGTGTAGAAGATGTAGTTTACATGGATGAATGGGGAAATGATGCAAGTATAGAAGTATTAGAAGAAAGAGCACTTCTTGAGGCATTCCACTATGCAAGATTAGCACCATCTACACTAAACAGACAGCCATGGAGATTTATAGTTGATGGAGGAGTTGTAGTTTTAGCTGTTAGAAAAGATGGTCATACTAGTCTATATGAAGAAAAAATAGATGTGGGTATTGTTATGCTTTACTTTGCAACAATAATAAGTGCAACTATGTTTGAATTGAAGTGGAATTTAGGTACTCCAGACAAAGATTACAAAGTACCAGAAGATTATAAAATAGTTGGATACTGTAATATATAAGATAATTTAATACTTAATTTAACTACACTTAAATTAATTTTTATAAAAAGTTCAATAACATTCTATAATATAATGTTATTGAACTTTTTTATTGTGTAATACAACTTTTTTATTCATTATAGCTATGAATAAAAAAATACCTGTGAATTTAAATGCTTACAATTTTGTGCATGAATAGAGAGGTATATTATTTTATTAGATTGTATAATTTGCTTGGAGGTAATATCAAATGGAATGGATAAATAAATTAAATCAAGCTATTACTTATATTGAAGATAATCTTGAAAGTGGAGTAGATTATGCAGAAGCAGCAAAAATCGCATGTTGTTCAACCTTTCATTTTCAACGAATGTTTTCATATATTGCAGATGTACCATTATCTGAATATATTAGACGAAGACGTATGACTAAAGCGGCATTTGAACTACAGAATAGTAACATTAAAATTTTAGAACTATCAGAGAAATATGGTTATGATTCACCAACATCTTTTAATAGAGCTTTTCAAAATATACATGGCATTTCTCCGTCGGCAGCTAGGGCAAAGGGAGTTGTTTTAAAAGCATATCCTAAGATGACACTGAGTATTTATGTAAAAGGGAATGTAGAAATGCAATATCGTATTGTAGAAAAGAAAGGATTCCGTATTGTTGGTATAAAAGAAAGTATGAATATGATTGTAGAAGAGTGTTTTGATAAAGTTCCTAAGCTGTGGGCTAAATCCATAAAAAATGGAACAATTGATAAACTTTTAGAATTGATAAATAACGAGCCTCAAGGATTGCTAGGAGTTAGTGTATGTACTAATGGTAAAGATTTAGATTACTATATTGCTGCTCCAACAGATAAGTCTGTATTAGAAAATACATATGAATACTATATACCATCAGGTACATGGGCAGTATTTGAATGTGTATCTCCAATGCCAAATGCTTTGGCAATACAAGAATTACAAAAAAGAATTATTACTGAATGGTTACCAAGCTCTGGATATGCATATGCTAATTTGCCAGATATTGAACTTTATCCTAATGGTAATGTCAATGCTCCTAATTATACTACAGAAGTTTGGATTCCAATTAGGAAACAACATTAAAGTTAATTAATAACATAATATTTTAAAATTGCAGACTTAAAAAGGTCTGTTATTTTTTTTGAATAAATGGAAAGTAAACTTTACATGAGAGAAAAATAGTTGTATAATTATGGAAAGTAGACTTTACATTAATGAGATATTAAAGGAGAAAAAGGTGAAAAATAGATTAGAAGAAATAAGAAAAAAGAGAGGTATAAGACAAGAAGAACTAGCATCGGCCTTGCAAGTATCAAGACAAACTATAGGTTCATTAGAAAATGGTAGATATAATCCTTCTATCATATTAGCTTTTAAGATAGCAAGATATTTTGACATGAATATTGAAGAAATATTTATTTATGAGGAGGAGTAAAAATGAAAAAGAGCAGATTATACATTGGAATTGGATATTTTGTTTGTGGAATTCTACTTGTTTTGTTGGCTATATTTACAGAGTTTTCATTTGAGGCTTTAATTTGGGGATTATCTGGAGCTGCTTTAGGGCCTGGGGTATGTATGATTTTTCAATATATATATTGGAGTAAGCCAGAAAAATCTGTAGAATATGAAGAAAGGCTAGAGAATCAAAGAATAGAGATGAATGATGAAAGAAGAATTATGTTACGTGATAAATCTGGACGAATTACTAACCAAATCATGTCTTATATTTTCGTAATTCTTATAGTTATTGTTTCTGTATTGAGTGTATTCTCTGTAATGATAATAAGTAAGTGGGTTTTAATTGTTCTTGGATTGCTTATTTTATTTCAATTTATTTGTGGGGTTGTTGTATATAATAAATTAGATAAAAAGTTATAATACTAAGTATAAAATTATATAAAGGTAAATTAGCTTTAAAGTTTATATTAGGAGATGAATTTATATAATTGTATAAATTCTTAAAGCCACAAGTATTATGTATTGTGGCTTTTTTTTATGGAACTCTATATGTTTTAAAGATAATTACTATAGTATACTTACTTATGAATGACTTTTAGATATTATAAAATAGATTAATCTTCATATAAATCACCACTATTTTCTTTATTAAGAGTTCCTTCTAATTCAATCATTAGAAATTTTGTAAGTTTTTTAACTATTGGTCTATGTATTGTATTTTGAGGAACAATGATAAATTCTCCTTCTTTAACTTCTGTCAACCCCTCTAAAGTTTCTAAATTAAATTTTCCTTCTATTACATAAAACAATTCGTCTGATTTTTCATGAACATGAAAATCTAGACTTCTGTTTGCTACTTGTACAACACTTAGTATGTTATTATTTATCTTTCCTAATTTTTTGTATACATACAGTTGCTCAATATTATTTACTTCTTCAATTATATTAGTTTTTGATAACATTAGAGTCTCCTTTAAATTTTATTTTGTTTGACTTTTACTATACCTGTATGTTAACATCAAACTTATTATTTGTGAAATAGATTGATTTGATTGTATCAATCTGATATTTAGATAATATGGAGGAATAGATATGGAATTAAAACATTTGAATACATTTTTAATACTTAGTAAAATTAAAAATTTTACTAAAACTGCTGAATATTTGAACTATGCACAATCAAATATTACAGCTCATATACAACAATTAGAAAAAGAATTGGATGTACGTCTCTTTGAACGTATAGGAAAAAGTGTAGCATTGACTAGAGAAGGTGAGAAGTTGCTTCCATATGCTGAAAAGATGCTTTTATTATCATCAGATATAGAAAAAATGTATAAAGAGAAAGATAATTATGGGCGTATTGTTATTGGAGCATCAGAATCTATTTGTATTTTTAAGTTACCTGAGATTATAAAAATATATAAAGAGAAATATCCGGATGTTGACCTTTTTATAAAAACTCTAGATTCTTCTGATTTTGTTCCTTTACTTGCAGATAATACTATTGATATAGCATTTATACTTGATTTACCCATAAATGATAAATCTGCTATTTCTGTATTAAAAAATGAGGAGCCTATCTGTGTATTATCAGTTCCAGAAAGTGATTTAGCCTTAAAAGAAAAGGTGTATATTCAGGACTTTCAAAATGTTCCATTTATTTTGACAGGAAAGAGTTGTTGTTATAGAAGTCTGTTTGAAAAAGAGTTGTCTGAATCATCTATAGTACCTAAAAGAGTTCTTGAAACTGGAAGTATTCAGGTAATTAAACAAACAGTACTTAGTGGACTTGGATTGTGTCTTCTTCCAGAGCTTGCAGTGGAGAAGGAATTAGAAAAACATGAGTTGATTAAGGTTCCATTTACTACCAACTATAATATTTATTCACAATTAATCTACCATAAAGATAAGTGGCTTTCTAAGAATCTTTGTGATTTTATTTCTATAGTAAAAAAGATGTATGGGATTATTTTTTTATTGTTTATGCTATGCTAATATTAAGATATATATTGATAGTTTTAGAGAGATAACATAGTGTAGAGAGGTTGTTTATATACTCTTTTTTGCAAGTGGATATCCCATCTTTTTATTATAACTACCTATAAAGACCTTGTCATTTGCATATCAGGTACAATATTTTTTTTTATGATTATCTATTTCTGATTTAGATAAACCAAGATCCAATTTATCAATCATAAATTTATAATCTTCAAATGCTCCTAACGAATTTCCATGATGATCTGTTTTTAAAAAGAAGTTCTATCTTTCTTTTTCAGTAAAACTTCCATAAAAGTAATCACCTATATCTATGAAATTTATATCTATTAACTGATTCTCTAAGTTTTTTTGTTAATATCTATATTGTTTTTACCTTTTATATCGCTTGGATATAAGTGTTTAAGCATATTTGCTTTGTGAGGAATTGAAACAAAATAAAAATAGTTTTTTACATTTAAGTAGCTCAAGTTATTAATAGCCTGAAAGTAAGATTTTATATAATAATCAGGTAACAAATTAGCCTATTAGTTATCCATCCTCGGTTAAGTAGTAGTTTTGTTCAATCTTTTAATTTTGAATATATGTAATATACTCATTAGAAACTTCTTTCATAGATTAAAGGTAATTAAGGATATCAGCAGTATCGATAATGCTATAGGTAGATTAAATCTTTTATTCAATGTGCTACATCTCCTTGTTTTTATTTTATTCCTTTATCTATCATCGCATCTATCATTGAATCAAAACCAGAGCTATTATACATAAACATTACAACATCTGCATTGCTTTCCTCAATCATATCTTTGTATGTTTTATCTATTGAGTTTATATTTCTAGGGTCTACTATCTCTACTTCATTAAACATATCAGCAAATAAAAGTGTTGTAGGAGCTTGGTATGAATCTCTAAATATTAGTATTTTTTTATCTAATAATGCTTTAGTATTTTTTATAGTTAATATATTAGTTTGAGCTCCTCTAATGTATGCTCCACCATAATCCCACTTTTTATCACTTCTTTTAGTTGCATAGACCTCCTTTTCTTCTTTTTCTTTTCCATTTATATCAAAGCTATAATCTTGGTTATCTTTTGTCATATAAACTACATATTCATTTTTTTTTATTAGCATATCTATATTTTGATTATAACTTCCTACAAACTTTTTATCAGTAACTATAGATTTTTTGTAGCTATTAAAATGATTTCTTAAATCTTGCTTAGATACACCCAAGTCCATATTTGATACTATCATTTTAAAGCCTTCAAATGCTCCATACCCAGTCCAGTGATGATCAGTTTTAAAATATAAATTTTCTCTTTCTTTATCTGAATAGTTGATTAAAAAATACTCGTCCATATCTATGTATTTAATTGAATCTTGATTTAATTTACTTTTAAAATTCTTTAAATTTATATCTATATTACTTATGTTATCAACATACTTAGGATATAAATGTTTTAGCATATTAGATTTATGTGGCATCATTGTAAAATACACATCTTTTCCCATATCTTTACTTAGATCAGATAAATAATTAATAGATTTTTCGTATCTATTTAATTGGTTTTGGTTTAAAAGTTTTGGAAATATACCTAATATCCAGTTATCTTTTCCTAAGTAATAGTTACCTACTTTAGTTTTGTTAAAACTAGCTTGAGATTTTGTATTTATTGATATCATTTCATCTCTAAATGCAAAATGGTCATTAAAGTATTCTTCAAATTTAGCTATGTAGTTACCTTTTTTTAAATTTCCTATAGTCGGAAATTTTGTAAGATTTCTATTTTCAGTTATACTCAATTTTTTCTTTGGAAGTGCAAAATTTAATATAAAAAATCCAAATACTATAATTAAAAATGAAATGGCAACAATCTTTGGTTTATTTTTATTCATGTCAATACCTCCAAAATTAGAATCTAAAGTATAAAAATGGATTATAAGTTGAGCTACTTAACATTACCACTACAATAAACATGCAAGCAACTATGAAAGCTGCATTAGCAACTTGACACACTGTGTTATTTAGTGTATTTTTATTCTTCTTAATTACTAATGACTTTATAATTTCTACAATAGGAGTTGATAGAATGATTGCTCCAACAATTACATACCAATATTCAATTACAAATACATTGAATGCATTACTGAAAAGTGGATAATTTCCAGAACCAAACATAATACCTATAAATTTAATAGCTTTTGGTAAATCTTCTGCTCTAAAGAATACCCACCCAATCATGACTATAAAAAGTAAATACATGTGTCTTATGATTCTTGGCATTTTATATAACAATTTTTCTAAAAATGCTTTTTCTATCGATATTAATATTCCAAAATATAACCCCCATATAATAAAAGTCCAATTAGCTCCATGCCACATGCCAGTTAAAAACCATACTATAAATAAATTTCTATATAGTTTTAATCTAGAGACCCTATTTCCACCTAATGGAAAATATACATAGTCTTTAAACCAAGTACTTAAAGATATATGCCACCTTATCCAAAACTCAGATACTGTTTGAGAGATATATGGATAGTTGAAATTTTCTAAAAAATCAAATCCAAATATCTTACCTAAACCAATAGCCATATCACTATAACCACTAAAGTCATAGAATATTTGAAGTGTATAGCAAACTACACCTAGCCACACCTCAAGTCTTGATAAATCTCCAGATGACTTATTAAATACATCATCTGCGATTATACCTAATTGATTTGCTAAAATTACCTTTTTTCCAAGACCAATAACGAATTTGTTTACGCCTTGAGTAAATTTATACCAATTATGTTCTCTATGTTCAATGTCATCTGCCACAGTCTGATATCTAACAATAGGACCTGCTACAAGCTGAGGAAATAAACTTATGTATAATGCTAGGTTAGTTAATTTTCTTTGAACTTTAGCATCATTTCTATATACATCTATTACATAGCTCATTATCTGGAATGTGAAAAATGAGATACCTAAAGGCAATTTAATTTCGGGTATAGTTATATTTGTATTTAATAAAAAATTAATATTATCTACAAAGAAATTACTATACTTGAATATACCAAGAATGGATATATTGTAAATCACAGAAAGCACAACCCATATTTTCTTATCTTTACTGTCAGAAACTTTAATACCAAATATATAGTTTGCTATTATTGATAGCATCATCAAAAAAATATATTTTGGTTCTCCCCATGCATAGAAGGCAATACTTGCTAGAAGTAACATAACATTTGTATACTTAGGATTTGCCAAGTAATAGCAAATGAGTGTGAGTGGAAAGAATAAAAATAAAAATATTAAACTACTAAATATCATATTAGACTCCTTATCTATTTATTATTTAATAAATGAATAATAAATAAAACAACTAAAATTAATAATATATATTAAGAGTAAGGTCTTGATTTATTTCTAATTTTAGTCTCATGCTATTTAACTATTGTTGCTTGCTGAGCGCTTCTTGAGAGAGTACCAATACCAACAATAAGTTGATGTAGCAAGAATTATACTCAGAGCAATTTCTAAAGATCTAGCTTTATAATTTTTTATGTACTTTAGTGTTATTTTTAACTTGTCTTTTATATTTACCACTTCCTTTCTTAACTAAATAAATTATATCTTTATCTAAAATATATAGCAAAGTAAGTATTTTCAAGTTTTAAGTGCTTAATTGTACAAATTTAACTGTGTTTTTACAAGTTTAATTAATATATATGTAAAATTTGACTTTTTATATAATTTTTTAAAATGATGTAATATTATAATGGATTAATAAAGTTATTACAATAAAATAATAAAGAAAAGACATGGACATATTACTTAACTATATGTGTTTACCTTTGGTTGTGGATTTATACAGTTCATCAAGATAGATGTTGTTTATATCTATAATTGTAAAAATAACTCTTTATTAAGTATTGGAGTCAGAATACTTTCAGATATGCTTTTATTACAAGTTTGTTTTAAATGACAAATACTTTAAAATAATATTGAATTGTTATACTGAGTAATGATTATTGATTATAAATATTTTTAGAGAGGGAAAAGTTTTAGAGATCGGGAAAAAATAAATATGATAAGAAGTATGGATTTATTAAGTAAATACATAAAATAAGTAAATACATAAAAAATCCTGCCTTATTTAGATATGTTTTAGGAGTTCAAGAAGTCATGCCTATGGTATTTATACTTATACAAGGCTAGAAACAAAGATGAAAAAATATTACAATAAAAAACTCTTTAGTATATACTAAAGAGTTTTTTTTATTGGTGCCGCTGATGGGACTCGAACCCATATGGTTTCCCGTACGATTTTGAGTCGTATGCGTATGCCAGTTCCGCCACAGCGGCTTATATTTTAAATCTGAGCTACTTATATATCTTACCAAATTTTCCAAGAATATGCAAGAGGAATATTGAATACAAAATACTCATCAAACTGTAAAATATCATAAATACTAGACTTTTATTACAAGAACTCATGAATCAACACAATTGATTTTGAACCCATTGTATTTATCAATTCCACCACTCAGACATATCATGTATATCATTATAGCAAAAAAATATATTGTTTGCAACATATTTAATTTTAATATACTATTATTATTATGGGAATATTAAATAACAGTATATTGGTATATAATATATATGTTAGAAAAATAGATAATTTTTAGGAGTGATATAATTTGGAAAAAAAATTAATTATAATAGATGGAAATTCAATAATAAATAGGGCTTTTTATGCTCTTCCAGAAATGAATAATAAAGAAGGTCTAAAGACCAATGCTATATATGGATTTACAACAATGCTATTTAAAATGATTGATATATATAAACCAACACATATAAGTGTAGCTTTTGACAGGAAAGCACCTACATTTAGACATCTAGAATATAAAGAATATAAGGCTGGAAGAAAGGGAATGCCAGATGAATTGGCAGAGCAACTACAGCCATTAAAAGATCTTTTAGATAAATTTAAAATAAATAGATTAGAAATAGATGGTTATGAAGCAGATGATATTATAGGTACTGTTTCTAAAAAGGCAGAAGAAAATGGATATAAGGTATACATAGTAACTGGAGATAAAGATGCTATTCAGCTTGCTTCAGATAATACAACTACTCTTATAACAAAAAAAGGAGTTGGAGAAGTAGAAGAATACAACTTTAATTCTGTGATTGAAAAGTACGAGATGACTCCAACACAGTTTATAGATTTAAAAGGTCTTATGGGAGATAAGTCAGATAATATACCTGGAGTACCTGGAATAGGTGAAAAAACAGGTATAAAACTTATAAAGGAGTTCTCTAGTATAGAGAACTTAATAGATAATACAGAGAAGCTTAAAGGTAGTGTAAAAAAGAAAATAGAAGAAAATAAAGAACTTGCTATTCAAAGTAAAAGACTAGCAACTATTATAAGAGATGTACCAATAGAAGTAAATTTAGACAGTATGATTTTTGGTGATTACGACAAAGATGAGCTTTTAGATAAATTTAGATATTTTGGATTTACAAGTCTCTTATCAAGATTGGTTGATTTGGTTGATTCAAATGATACAGAGCAAGTAGAAGAAAAAATAGAAATATTAAAATTGAAAGAGATAGACAAATTCATAGATGAAGTGAAGGAAAAAGGACAAGTTATTTTAAAAACTGTTAGAGGACAAGGTAATATACTTGAAAAAAATATAATATATATCTTTATAAGTGTAGATGGAGAAAAAATATATTATATAGATTCAGATGAAATAACAAAATTAGATAGTATACTTTCAAATAACGAAATTAAAAAATATGGATATAATTTAAAAGATGATTATATATCTCTAAAACCATATAATATAAACTTGGAAAATATGTATTTTGATATAACAATAGCTGAGTATTTAATAGATTCAACTTCATCTACTTCATATGATTGTGGTGCAATAGCTATGAAGTACTTATCAAAAAAGGTTAAATCAAAAGAAGAGTTATTAGGCAAAGGAGTTAAATCTAAAAACTATGAGGATTTAGAATTTGAGGATTTAGCTGAGTACATGGGTCAAATAATATGCACAGTAAAAGAAACAGTTCCTATGATGGAAAGAAGTCTAATAGATATGAGTATGGATGGTCTTTTTTATCATGTAGAGATGCCTTTAGTAGAAGTTTTAGGGCATATGGAGTATGAAGGCATAAAAGTAGATAAAAGTATCCTGGATGAATTGAGTGTTGAGTTTAAAGAAATAATAGCTACATTAGAAAAGGAAATCTATGAATTATCTGGAGAGCCATTCAATATAAATTCACCAAAACAACTAGGTGTCATATTATTTGAAAAATTAGAGCTTCCAATAATCAAAAAAACTAAGACTGGATACTCTACTAATGCAGATGTTTTAGAAAAATTAAGGGATAAACATCCAATAATAGATAAGATAACTGAGTATAGACAAATAGTAAAGCTAAACTCTACTTATGTTGAAGGACTTTTAAATATAATAAATCCAGAGAGTAATAGGATTCATTCATCATTTAATCAAACAATAACAACTACAGGAAGAATTTCATCTACAGAACCAAATCTTCAAAATATACCTATAAAAATGGAAATGGGTAGAAAAATAAGAAAAGTGTTCATTGCGGATGATAATTGTAAGTTGGTTGATGCCGATTACTCACAGGTAGAACTTAGAGTTCTTGCACATATGAGCCAAGATGAAAATATGATAGAAGCATTTAAACACAATGAAGACATTCATACTAAGACAGCTTCACAAGTTTTCAATGTTCCTATGGAAAGTGTCACTAGTGAACTGAGAAGTGCAGCTAAAGCAGTAAACTTTGGGATTATATATGGCAAAAGTGATTTTGGATTGGCTGATGATTTAAATATACCTGTGCCAAAAGCAAAAGAGTACATTGAAAGTTATTTTGCTAAATACCATAAAATAAAAGAATTTATGGATATGACAATAGAAAAGGCTAGTGAAGATGGATATGCTGTAACAATTTTAAACAGAAGAAGATATATACCAGAAATAAAATCAAGTAATTTTATGGAGAGAAACAGAGGAAAAAGATTTGCGATGAATGCACCAATACAAGGAAGTGCAGCAGATATAATAAAAATTGCAATGATAAATGTTCATAAAAAATTGGAAGATAATAATTTAAAATCAAAACTTATACTACAAGTTCACGATGAATTGATAGTTGAAGCAATTGATGATGAAATAGAGATAGTTAAGAAGATAGTAAAAGAGGAAATGGAAAATGCTGTAAGTATGGATGTTCACTTAGATGTAGATTTAAATGTCGGTAGTTCTTGGTATGAGACAAAGTAGGTGATTTTATGTTGATATTAGGACTTACAGGAGGAATAGGCTGTGGAAAAAGCAGCCTATCAAATATATTCAGAAACCTTAATATTTCTATAGTGGATGCAGATATTATATCTAGAAAAATATTTGAAGATAAGATACTATTAAAAAAAGTATTTGATTGTTTTGGGCAAAATGTAAAAAATGATGATGGAACATTAAATAGAAAAGCTCTTGGAAGAATCGTTTTTAATGATGAAGAAAAACTTAGAGAGCTAAATAATTTGACTCATCCACGAATAAGAGAAAAAATAATGAGTGAAATAGATGAAGTAAGAAAAAAAGGCGAAAGTATAGTGATTTTGGATGCGGCTATATTGGTAGAGAGTGGATTTTTAGAGATGGTTGACAAGCTATTAGTAGTTACTTGTAAACAAGAAGTGCAAATTAGCAGAATAAAGAATAGAGATAATTGTAGTGAACAAGAAGCAATTAGTAGGATAAATTCACAAATGAGTCAGGAAGAAAAATCCAAATATGGTGATTATATAATAGATAATTCGGGAACAATAACTGAATTAGAAAGTAAAGCACACAAATTTATTGAGTACATGAAGGAGAATTGGCGTGAATAGTAAGAAAGTATTGATTCTATCTATTTTTATAATCTTATTTGGAACACTATTAATGGAAAGTAAAGTAATACATAAATTTTTATATCCAAAAAAATATTCAGAATATGTAGAAAAATATTCTAAGGAATTTAATTTAGATGAAAATATAGTTTACAGTGTTATAAAAGCTGAAAGTAAGTTTAATAGTTCTGCTGTTTCAAAAAAAGAAGCAAAGGGTTTAATGCAACTATTAGACATAACTAGGGATTGGGGAGCAGATGAACTAAAGTTGAAAAATGTTGATATCTTTGACCCAGAGACTAATATAAGACTTGGTTGTTGGTACTTAAATAAATTATACAAGGAATTTGGTAAATTAGACTTAGTAATAGCTGCATATAATGGTGGTTCAGGTAATGTGAAAAAGTGGTTAGAAAATAATGAATATAGTAAAGATGGAGAAAATCTACATGACATACCTTTTGAACAAACTTCAAAGTATGTAGAAAAAGTGAAAAATAATTATAAACATTATAATAAGATATATGGCAAGAAAGGAAAAAACTAATGAAGAGAATAAAAGTCTTAACAGTTGTTTTAGCTATAACTCTTATGGTAGTTGGGTGTAGTAATACTAAAACAAAACAAAGTAGTAGTGATTCAAGTTTAAAAAGTCAAAGTTCTATAGATGCTAAGTATATAAACTTAACAATGGTAACTCCCAAAACTATAAATCCTATAACGAATACTGATAAGTCTGTTGGTTATATAATGAATTTAGTTTATGATGGTTTATTTACTATAGATGAGAACTATAATGTAACTCCTCAACTAGTTAAAGAGTATAATATAGCTCAAGATGGAATGAGTATAGATATAAAGTTAAAAGATGCAAAGTGGCATGATGGAAAATCTGTTACTTCAAATGATGTAAATTATACTATTGGTTTAATTCAAAAAAGTGCAGATAGTCCATACAATGAATTTACTAAAAACATAGCTTCAGTGAATATTAAATCCGACAAAGATTTTACGATAAAATTTAAAGCTAGATATGCTTTCTCTATTGATAGTTTAATTTTTCCAATAGTATCTCAAAATCATTTAGATTCAAAAGATGCAAATGACAAAAATAATAATATGATAGGAAATGGGAAATATAAAATAGAATCATATACAGAAAGAGAAGGAATGATTTTATCTGTAAATAAAGAGTATTATGAAGAAGTTCCAAAGACAATGAAGAATATAAAAGTAGGTATGGTTCCTAATGAAGATGCAAGAACATCTATGGTTATGGCTCTTGATAGTGATATAACTAATGTTACATTGAATGATTTGAGTAAGTTTCAAGAGAAAGAATTTAATATAACAAAATATCAAGGTAGAGATTATGAATGTATAGTATTTAATTATAATAATCCTTTTTTCAAAGATGTTAATTTCAGAAAAGCAATTGCACATTCTATAAATAAAGATAGAATTATTAGTGAAGGATATATGGATGATGCTACTCCAGTTAATTTTCCACTTAATTCAAAATCAAAATACTATGATAGTGAAATGAAAGCTTTAGAATTTAATAAAGATAAAGCAATAGAGTATCTTAATAAAGTAGAATATGCAAATATAAATTCAGTAAATCAAAATGATAATAAAGTAGATAAAAAACAAAAAAAAGTAACTAAAAAGAATACAAAGAAACTTACTCCTGAAGAAGAAGCAAAAGCTAAAAAAGAGGAAGAAGAAAGAGTTAAAAAGGAAGCTGAAGATAAAAAAAATAGAGAAAAAGAAGAAGTAAAGAAAAGACTTTCTGAAATGAATTTAAAAATTATAGTAAATAGAGATAATAGTGAAAGATTAAAAACTGCAAACATAATAAGTGAGAACTTAAAGGCTATAGGAATAAACAATACAATAAATCAGTTATCAGATAAAGACATGGAAAATGCTCTTAATTCTAAAAACTACGATTTAGCATTGGTTGGATGGAAACTATCAAGTATACCAGATGCAAGTAGCATTATAGCAAGTAGTGGATATACTGATGATAGGTTAAATGGATATATGTCTACACTTACAAGTTCTACATCTGAAATTGAAACAAAGAAAGCATACAAAGATGTACAGACATATGTAAAAGATAACGCAACATTTATAAGTTTGGCTATCAGAAATAACTATATTGTAAGTAATAGTAGATTAAAAGGTAAAATTACTCCAAATGATTTTGATGTATATGAGGGAATATCTAATCTAGATATAAAATCTAGTGAATCAAATTAAATGATTAATTAGTATTTAAAAAGTCAAAACTATATGATAAAATACCCTTATAGGGTATAAGGAGGTAATTAAATGAAAAAGAAACTATTAGTAGAAGGTATGAGTTGTGGTCATTGTGTAAATCATCTTAAAACTGCATTAACAGAAGATATAGATGGTGTTGAAGTTTTAGATGTAGATTTAGAAAACAAATGTGCATCTGTAGATATGAAAGATGATGTATCAACTGAAAAATTAAAAGAAGTAATTGCAGAATTAGGATTTGAACTAAAAGGAATTGAATAGAAAATAATAAACTAAAAAAAGACCTCTATTGGGGGAGTAATAGAGGTCTAAAAATGGGGGAGATTGAGTATGTTTGATTTTACATTACTATTATCTCCCCTTTTAAATTAATATATACATAAAAAATAAAAAATTTTCGTGATTACTCACATTTCTTAATTATTTTGAATATACTATAAATAGTTAAGGGAGGGAGTATCATGGAATCTAGGGGATATAAAGAGGATTTAAAAAAAATGATACTTGATATGGCCCACAAAGAGCTTGAGAGTTATGTATCACAAAAAGGAGCAAAAAAATACTTTGAGGGCAATTTAGATAAGATTATCAATAATAACATAAAAAAATTTAATCAAAGTATTGGTCTTAATAGAGTATATTTAAAAATGTTGAAAAAGTGTGCATATCAAGAAAGTGTAAATTCGATATCAAGAACTATAAAGAAGGAAACTTTATTTAAATCAAAAAAAGAGCTATTTGCTTTTTCAGAGTACTTAAAGCTTGATATTAACAAGAGACTTTCATATAATCAGATTTTAAGAAAAATATCAAGATATATATACTATAATAGAAGTTCATATGCTCAAAAGTATGTTGCTTTTAAAAGAGGAGATGAAGAATATCTTTTAGAACCTGAAAAGATAAAAGATGAATTAATAGCAAGTTATAGGTCAAAAACTAGGGAAGATATGAAGTCTATAGCAAAACTTTTGGATATACAAGTAGAAGATGATTATAATGCTGAAGACATTAGAAAAAAAGTAATAAACTATATTATTAAAGAAAAGATTAAGAATTAAGATTTTAATCTGTTTAGTTAGAATTGAATGAGGTAAGGTAATTATTATAAAAATTTTAAATAGTAAGTTCTATCAATTTACATGATTAAGTATAACTTGATTATAATTCTTCTGTGGATTTGATAGAACTTATTCTTTTTTTGACATATTATCTTAAATAATTTACTACTATTTATGAATTACACAGCATTATTCAAATTTTTAACTTAATGTGATTTAAATAAATTTATAATAATGATATAATATAAAAAAAATAAAAATTGGAGGGTGATTTCAAAATGAAGTTTAATTTTTGCCATAACAATTTCAATGTTACTGACTTAGAAAAAAGTCTGAATTTTTATAATAAAGCTTTAGGGTTGAAAGAAGTAAAGCGTAAAGAGGCAGAAGATGGTAGTTTTATATTAGTTTATTTAGGGGATGGTATTACTAGCCATACATTAGAATTAACTTGGCTTAGAGATTGGGATGGAGTATATAATTTAGGAGATAATGAATTCCATTTGGCTTTAGAAGTTGATGAATTTGATAAGGCAAAAAAACTTCATAAAGATTTGGACTGTATATGTTTCGAAAATGAAAATATGGGAATTTATTTTATAGCAGACCCAGATAATTATTGGATTGAAATACTTCCTAAAAATTATTAATTTTAAGGAAATATTTATAATTTCTTTACAATTAATTATATTATAAGTTATCATTAAATTATAGGTACTAAAAATGGATAATAATGTTATGACTTTATGTTTATAAAAATTTGTTGGGGGGAGTGATAGTAGTGAAGAAAGCTATAGCAGCTTTAGGAATTGGAGCAGTAGCAGTATCAGTTAGTTCCATAAATGCAAGTGCTCTTGAAAAAGGAGTAGTAACGGCAAGCGCTTTGAATATAAGAAGTGGGCCAAGTGCTGACTGTGATAAAGTAGCAAAATTATACAAAGGAAAGGCTGTAGAGATTTTAGAAAAATCTAATGGATGGTATAAGGTAAGGGTATCAAATTCTGTTGTTGGATGGGGAAGTGCAAAATACATATCGACTAGTGGTTCATCTGAAAGTACATCAAACCAAAGCAATTCAACTTCAAGTGGTACAACTATAAGTGGAAATGGCAAGGTTAATGTAAGTTCGAGATTGAATATAAGAAGTGGCGCAGGTACTAACTATTCATTAGTTGGTAAGGCAAATAATGGAGATGTAGTAAAATTATTAGAACAAAGTAATGGATGGTATAAAATAAAATTATCAAATGGAGTTACTGGATGGGCTAGTAGCCAATATATCTCAAAAACGTCAGAAGATGTTGGGACAAATAATTCTAATTCGAACAGTTCTAATTCAAATAGTACTAATAATTCTGATAAAAAGCCATCTAGTGAAGAATCAATAGAAGGTAAAAATGGTAAAGTTACATCTACTGTAAGTTTAAATGTAAGAAGTGGACCTGGGACAAGCTATTCTATAATAGGAAAATTAAATGCTGGAGATATTGTTGAATTAAAAGCTAAGAGTAGTGGATGGTATAAAGTAAAGTTATCAAATGGGACAACTGGATGGGTAAGTGCTAGTTATATTTCTGAGACTAGTGAAGGTGCAAAAGAAAATCCTAGTTCATCATCTAATCAGAATTCTCAGTCTAACAGTAATTCTAATTCGTCATTTAATGGAAATTCAGATAAATCTACAGCAAAAGGTTCAACAATAGTAGACTTTGCATATACTCTTATTGGAATTCCATATCAATGGGGAGCATCAGGCCCTGATAAATTTGACTGCTCTGGATTTACACAGTATGTTTTCAAAAATTCTGTAGGTGTTTCTATTCCAAGGGTTTCTAGAGAGCAAGCTAAGTCTGGAAGCGCAGTTTCTATGGGCAATTATGCTCCAGGAGATTTAGTTTACTTTGATACTGATGGAGATGGAGCAACTAATCATGTAGGTATATATGTAGGTAATAGTAAGTTTATCCATTGTAGTGGTACTCAGACCAATCCTAATAAGGTAAAAGTGGATAATTTAACTAGTTCATATTGGTCCAAAGTATTACTTGGAGCAAGAAGACTTGCTTAACGAATATAATTTCTTATTAAAAAATTAGAATAAATAATTATTTCTATTCATAAATTGTGACTCTTAAAAATATACTTTATTAATAATATAATTTTTGGGGGGACAAACTAATGAATAGAAGAAAAACGATATACAGAGGATTTAATAATAATAGACATAAAATTGATTTACGTAAGTATGTTATAACTATTGCTTGCTTGTGTCTGATTGGCTATTATTCTTATACAAAAATAAAAGATAGCAAGGTACTTGAATATGTATCAGCTAAAATACCATTTCTAAATCATTCATCAGATATAACTTATAAAGATATATCTGATGAATTAAATTCAATAAAAAACGGAAAGAAATCTAAATCACAAACCAATTCAGAAGGTAAAGAAGAAACTAATCCAGAAAAAACAGTAAATAATACTAAAGAAGCAGAAGAAGTAAAATTAGCTACTATAGAGGGCTGGGACATGTATACTATTCAAGTTGCAGCAATAGATAATAATGATGACTTGAAAAAAATACAGACATCATTAGTCAGCAGTGATATACCTTTTTCAGTTATGGAGAAGGATGGTGTAAAAAAAATACAGACATATTCTTCATTTGATGAAAATGAGGTTAGAAAGCACATAAACAATGTAAGAAAGATATTTCCAGATGCATTTTTGTCACACCTAGATGCACCTATGTTATCTCTAGAATACACAAATAATTACGCTTATATAGAGAGTATATCTAATGAATTAAATAAATTAATAACAAACTTTAAAGAAGAATCAAGTTTTTGGTCAAATGATGAAAATAATGTGGATATGAAAAAATATAATACTATTTTGACAAATAGAAAGGCAATATCACAAAATATATCAAAAGAAGCTGAAAAAATTGACTATTCTGAAATGCGTTTATTTAAAGATAATTTGATTGATTATGTAAAGAATGTAAACGAAAAAATTGATACAGCTTCAAAAGCTGCAAATGAAGAAAAATATAGTGTGAGTAAAAGTCTACTTTTATCATCTATGCAAGAGTACTCTCTGTTTATAAATTCTATAAAATAAAATACAGAAAATTTAGACTTTAGAAAGCTATATGAAAAGGATTGTTTAATTAAGCAATCCTTTTCCTCGTTTTGACTTAATATAAAGGTATTGATTTATAAAATAAATTATAAAAATAGGGATATTTTTTTAACAATTGTTAAGATTTTTTAATATATATAGTATACTTATAGAAGGCAGAAAAAATGTTTTTTTATAGATAAGGGGGTAAAACAATGAAACTCTTAACTTTTAAGGGAGGGATACATCCTCCATATAGAAAAGAGTACTCTAACACAAAGGCACTTGAAAAAGCTCAAGCTCCAAAGATAGTTTACATTCCTCTTCAGCAACATATAGGGGCACCAGCTAAACCTATCGTTGAAGTTGGTGATGAAGTAAAGTTTGGGCAAAAAATAGGTGAGCAACAAGGTTTCGTTTCATGTAACGTTCATTCTTCAGTATCAGGAAAAGTTATTGCTATTGAACAACATGAAGTACCAGGTGGTTCAGCTCAATGTGTAGTTATCGAAAACGACTTTAAGGAAGAATTACATGAAAGTGTTCAACCAAAAGGTCAGTTAGAGGATTTGAGTAAAGAAGATATAGTAGGTATTATAAAAGAGGCAGGAATAGTAGGTATGGGTGGAGCTACATTCCCTAACCATGTAAAAGTATCTCCTCCACCAGATAGTAAAGCAGAAGTAGTTATATTAAATGGAGCAGAGTGTGAACCATATTTAACTGCAGACCACAGATTAATGCTTGAAAATCCAGAAGATGTTGTGTTTGGTTTAAGAGCTTTAATGAAGGTATTAGATGTTAAAAAAGGATTTATAGGAATTGAAACAAATAAACCAGATGCTATAGAAGCAATCCAAAATGTAGCTAAAGATTATAGTGAAATCGAAGTTGTTGGTCTTCAAGTGAAATATCCACAAGGAGCAGAAAAACAACTTATTTATGCGTGTACAGGTAAAGAAGTTCCATCTGGTGGATTACCAATAGCAGCAGGGGCAGTTGTTGACAACGTTGCCACAGCAGCTCAAATAGCTAAATCTATTAAAACAGGTATGCCTTTGGTAGAAAGAATTACTACAATAACAGGTAGTTGTATCAAAGAACCTAAAAACCTAATAACAAAAGTTGGGACATTGGTTTCAGAAATAATAGAACAATGTGGTGGATTTAAAGACGATAAGAAGGTTGGTAAAGTTATAATGGGTGGACCTATGATGGGGATAGCTCAATATACTACTGAAATAGCAACTAATAAAGGTTCTTCAGGAATTTTATGTTTGGATGAGGAAGAATCACGTACTCCAGATATTCAAAACTGTTTAAGATGTGGAAGATGTACAGATGTATGTCCATCATTCTTACAACCACTTTATATAAGTGCATATTCTTTAAAAGATGATTATGACACAGCTGAATATCATAGAGCAATGGATTGTATAGAATGTGGGTCTTGTTCATTTATTTGTCCAGCAAGAAGACCATTACTTCAATCTATAAGATCAGCAAAGAGAGAAATAGGAGCAAAGAGAAGAAAGCAAGCTGCTCAGAAATAAAGAAAGTTAAGGGGGAAAAACGATGGAAAATAAGTTGATAGTATCATCTTCTCCTCATGTGAGAAGTAATGAAGATACTTCATATATAATGAAACAAGTTATTATAGCACTCCTTCCAGCAGCAGTAGCAGGAGTATACTTCTTTAGACTTAATGCTTTGAGTGCTATGTTTTTTTGTATACTTGGTACAGTAGGTACTGAATTTTTATATCAAAAATTTATGAAGCAAAAAAGTACTATAGGAGATTTTTCAGCTGTTGTAACAGGATTATTATTGGCATTTAACGTACCTGCATCACTTCCTTGGTGGATGTGTCTAGTAGGAGGAATATTTGCAATATTAGTAGTTAAAATGGTATTTGGTGGAATTGGATGTAACTTTGTCAATCCAGCACTTGCTGCAAGAGCATTTTTACTAGCATCATTCCCAGTTGCAATGACTGCTTGGACTCAACCAGGTGTTAACTGGATAGGTAAAAACTTAGATGCAGTTAGTACAGCAACTCCATTGAGCTTTTTGAAAAATGGAGCAGCAGGATTAGCAGACCTTTCTAGCAATGGAATTAGTCTCGCTGATATGATGATTGGTAATATTGGTGGATGTATAGGTGAAACATCAGCAATATTATTATTATTAGGTGGAGTATACCTAATGTATAAAGGCATAATAAATTATGTTATACCAGTTTTTTACATAGCAACTGTATTTATATTAACATTCCTTTTAGGTGGATTTAATATAAATTTCGCAATATATCAATTGTTTGCTGGAGGTCTTATGTTAGGTGGATTCTTCATGCTTACGGATTATACAACTTCGCCTATGACTAAGAAAGGTCAAATAATATACGCTGTATTAGCTGGTCTTATAACAACTGTTATAAGAATGTATGGTGGATATCCAGAAGGTGTATCTTACTCAATACTACTAGTAAACTGTCTTGCTCCACTTATAGATAAGTTTGTTAGAAATAGAGTGTTTGGGGAGGTGGCTAAATAATGAATAGTATTGTAAGACTAGGTGGAACTTTACTTGCTATAAGTGCTATAGCCGCATTAGCACTTGGAGCTACAAATCAAGTTACAGCTCCAGTAATAGAACAAAGAAATATACAAGCAAATAATGAACTTAGAAAGGCAGTACTTCCAGAAGCAAAAGAGTTCAAAGAAATGAAAGAAAGTACTTATAAAAACCTTGGAGATGGACTTATAGCTGAGGTATATGAAGGTCTTGATGGTTCTGAAGTAGTGGGATATACTTTAAAAGCTAAACCAAGTGGTTATGGTGGAGAAATTGAAGTTATGGTAGGTATATCATCTGAAGGTCAAGTTACAGGTGTTGATATTGGGAATATGACAGAGACAGCAGGACTTGGAGCAAAAGCTAAAGATGATGCGTTTAAAGGTCAATACAAAGGAAAAACTGCTGAACCTCTTGAAGTAGCAAAAGGTAGTACAACAGCAGACAATCAAATACTAGCAATATCAGGTGCAACTATTACGTCTACAGCAGTTACTACAGGAGTAAATGCGGCTATAGATGTTTTCAATAGTGCTCTTAATAAATAAGGAGGGTTAATTATGAATTTAGCTAAAGTATTTAAAAATGGGCTAATAGATGAGAACCCAACATTTGTGCAAGTTATAGGTATGTGTCCAACACTAGCCGTTACAACTTCAGCAATAAATGGAATCGGTATGGGTCTTTCAACAGCAGCAGTTTTAATATGTGCAAATTTAGTTATATCATTACTAAGAAAAATCACACCAGATAAGATAAGAATACCTATATTTGTAGTAATTATAGCTACATTTGTTACAATAGTAGGAATGGTTTTAAAAGCATATGTTCCTGCTCTTGATAAGGCTCTTGGTATATATATACCATTAATAGTTGTTAACTGTTTAATACTAGCTCGTGCAGAAAGTTTTGCTTTTAAAACTGGTCCACTAGCTTCAATTGTTGATGGTGTGGGTCAAGGTCTTGGATTTACTGTTGCTCTTACAATAATAGGTGCAGTAAGAGAATTACTTGGAAATGGTAGTTTATTTGGATTGACTCTATTTGGAGCATCTTTCCAACCAGTATTAATATTTATATTACCACCAGGTGCATTCTTAACATTAGGATTCTTATTTGCAGGATTTAATAAATTAAGAAGTAAAAAAGCGTAGTGGAGGTGTAATAAATGAATTTAATACTTTTATTTTTAAGTATCGTTCTTGTTAATAACGTTATAACATCTCAGTTCTTAGGTATATGTCCTTTCTTAGGAGTTTCTAAGAAAGTTGATACAGCAGTGGGGATGGGAGTTGCAGTTACATTCGTTTTAACTTTAGCTTCAATTATAACTTATTTTATACAGATTTTATTAGTGAAAACTGGAACTGAATTTTTACAAACAATAGCTTTTATATTAGTTATAGCTTCTATAGTTCAGTTCGTTGAAATGGTAATTCAAAAGATGAGTCCATCTTTATATCAAGCATTAGGAGTTTATTTACCTCTTATAACTACAAACTGTGCAGTTCTTGGTATAGCTCTAGTTAATGTTCAAAAAAGTTATAACTTAGTAGAAACAATAATAAACGGATTTGGAGCTGGAGCTGGATTTACTTTAGCAATAGTAATATTCGCAGGTATAAGAGAAAGACTAGAATTAGCTGATATACCAGAAGCGTTTAAAGGTTTCCCTATAACACTTATATCAGCAAGTTTAATGTCAATAGCTTTCTTAGGATTTACAGGACTTATAAAGCTATAAAAAAGAGGGGTGAAAATAGTGATACTTACAGCTGTATTAGTTTTAGGAGTTATGGGCTTAATCTTCGGGATAGTGCTAGATTTCGCATCTAAAAAGTTTGCTGTAGAAGTAGACGAGAGAGTGGAAGCTATACTAGGAGTACTTCCAGGAGCTAACTGTGGTGGTTGTGGATTTCCAGGTTGTGGAGGTCTTGCAAGTGCAATAGTTGAAGGAAAAGCACCAGTTAATGGCTGCCCTGTAGGTGGAGCAGATGTTGGTGCAAAAGTAGGAGAAATAATGGGAGTAAGTGCTGAAGCAGGTGAAAAACAAGTAGCAAAAGTTATTTGTAAAGGAACTTGCTCAAGTGCAAAAGATAAATATGAGTACGAAGGAATATCAGATTGTAGAGCAGCAAATGTTTTAAATTCAGGAGCTAAAATGTGTAAATTTGGATGCTTAGGTCTTGGAACATGTAAGGCTGCTTGTAAATTTGATGCTATCTCTATAGTTGATGGAGTAGCAGTAATAGATGAAGAGAAATGTGTAAATTGTGGAAAATGTAAAGAAGTTTGCCCTAAGGGTATAATAATCACAAAGCCAGAAAGCCAAGAAGTAGTTGTAGAATGTAATAGCAAGGAATTTGGTAAAGCTGTTAAGGAAAAATGTACTGCTGGATGTATTGGTTGTGGAATGTGTGTGAAAGCTTGTAAATTTGATGCTATAGTATTTGAAAATAAAATAGCTAAGATAGACCCTAGCAAGTGTGTAGGCTGTATGGAATGTGTAGCAAAATGCCCTACAAAAGTAATATCAGGTGATATAACTAAGAAAAAGAAAGTTACTATTGACCAAGAACTTTGCGTTGGATGTACAGTATGCAAAAAACAATGTAAGTTTGATGCAATAGAAGGAGAATTAAAAGAAAAACATAAGGTAGATGCTGATAAATGTGTAGGATGCCATTTATGTATGGAAAAATGTCCAAAGAAAGCTATTAAAATTTTGTAATATGGACAAAATAAGGATATGGAATAATTTCCATATCTCTAATGAGTACATAAAACAGAGGTATGGAATAATTTCCATACCTCTATTTTATGTATATTTATTCTATTGGTAATAAATATAACAATAGTGTAACAAAAAAGGTTCGACATTTCTGTTGAATTTTTTACAATATAGTGATAGACTAAATAGGTACAAATTACGTACAAACGAGGTGAATAAATGAATATAATCTTGGCATCAGCCTCTCCAAGAAGGAAAGAAATTCTAGAGAATACAAATGTAATATTTGATATAATTAAAAGTGAAATTGATGAGATTATATTGGAAGGCGAAGCACCAAAACATTTAGTTATGAGATTGGCTTTTGAAAAAAGCATGTCTGTAGCATCTGAACATAATGAAGATGTTGTTATTGGAGCTGATACAGTTGTTGTTTTAGACAATGCTATTTTAGGAAAACCTAAAGATGAGTCTTGTGCAAGAGATATGCTAAAAAGACTATCTGGAAGAGAGCATCAAGTCATAACAGGTATTAGCTTAATAAACTTGTGCGAAGATAAGAAAGTAATTGATTATGTAATCAGCAATGTGAAATTTAAAACGTTATCAGAACAGGATATTGAGGATTATCTGAGAACTAAAGAGTCATTTGACAAAGCAGGAGCTTATGGCATACAAGGCTATGGGGCTTTGCTAGTTGAAGAAATTAAAGGAGACTATTTTAATATAGTTGGTCTTCCGATTTCAAAGTTAGGTGACTTATTAAAAAAACATTTTAATATAAATCTTTTTTATGGAGTGTGATTTATCTGAAAAGGTCATTTAATTCAACCATTAAGGTAAAAGAAATGGCACCAGAGGAAAGACCCAGAGAAAAGATGCTTGCTGAAGGAGTAAAGAGCTTATCAAATACTGAATTGTTGGCTATACTTTTAAGAACTGGCAATAAAAACAAAAATGCTATTGAGTTAGCCAACTATATAATAAATAGAGATATTCAGGGTATTAGACATTTAGAAGATATGACAATAGAGGAGCTGTGTAATATAGATGGAATTGGGTTATCAAAATCAACTCAAATTAAAGCAGCTTTAGAACTAGGCTCTAGAATAGCCAGTTTTAAACCTATGAAGTATAAAATAAAAAATCCTTGGGATATACATAAATATTATATGGATAGCCTGAGGTATTTAAAAAAAGAGGTTTTTAAAGCGGTTCTTTTAAACACAAAAAATGAGATAATATCTGATGTAGATATATCTGTAGGGACTTTAAGTTCGTCATTAGTCCATCCTAGAGAGGTTTTTAAAGAAGCTATAAGGAGAAGTGCAAGTAAAATAATAGTAATGCATAATCACCCTTCAGGAAGTGTGGAACCATCAAGCGAAGATAAGAATATCACATCAAGACTTGTTAAATGTGGAGAAATAATTGGAATAGAAATAATTGACCATATAATTATTGGAGATGGATTATACTTTAGCTTTAAAGAAAATATGATAATTTGACTTTATATGTGATAAAATAGTAGGAGAATGTTTTTAACATGATTCTTAATAGTAGGAAGGAGTAAAATCATGGCTAAGGAAAAAAAGAAAGAGAAAAAAGGTTTTTTTAGTTTTAATAAGATGACAAAGGATATGGGAATAGATTTAGGGACTGCAAATACATTAGTTTACATAAAAGGACAAGGTATTGTTGTTAGAGAACCATCAGTTGTCGCAATAAGAGATGACAGTAAGGAAGTTTTAGCAGTAGGTGAAGAAGCTAAAAAAATGATAGGTAGAACACCAGGAAATATAGTAGCTATAAGACCAATGAAAGATGGTGTAATAGCAGATTTTGATATAACTCAATCAATGATTAGTTATTTCATACAAAAAGCAGCTGACAAAAAAGGTGTTGTAAGTCCAAGAATAGCTATATGTGTTCCTTTTGGAGTTACAGAAGTAGAAAAGAGAGCTATAGAAGAAGCTGCAAGACAAGCAGGAGCTAAAGATGCATTCCTTATAGAAGAGCCAATGGCAGCAGCTATAGGAGCAGGATTAAAAGTGGAAGAACCAGAAGGTAATATGGTAGTTGATATTGGTGGAGGTACTTCAGAAATAGCTGTAATATCTTTAGGAGGAATCGTTACTGCTAAATCTATAAGAATTGGTGGAGACGAGTTTGATGAGTCTATAGTTGCCTATGTAAAAAAAGAATACAATCTTATGATAGGTGAGAGAACTGCTGAAAATGTTAAGATTAACATAGGTTCTACATTTAAAGATGATGAAGAAATAAACATGCAAATAAGAGGTAGAGATTTAATTTCAGGGCTACCTAAGACAATAGAAATCTGTTCTACAGAAGTTAGAGAAGCTTTAAAAGAACCTGTAAGTTCAATAGTAGATGCTATAAAATCTACACTAGAAAAAACTCCACCAGAATTAGCATCAGATATAATGGAAAACGGAATAATGCTAACAGGAGGAGGAGCTTTGCTTAGAGGTCTTGATAAACTTATTACACAAGAAACTGGAATGTCTGTGCAAATAGCAGAAACACCTCTTGATTGTGTTGCACTTGGAACAGGAAAATCTGTTGAAGACCAAGAAATCTTTGAAAAAGTATTAATGATGAATGCTAAAAATTAGAAGTTGGTGATGGCCTTGAGATTTGACAAGAATAAAAATGAGAAAAAAAGGATTAATGTTAAAGTGATAGCAACGGGCGTAGTTGCTATCACTTTAATTGGAATTGTGGGTATATCAATTGGTAAGTTTTCTAGTGGTAGCCCTGTAAATTTAGGAGTAGCATCGGATGCTATTACAAGTGTAGGAAAAGGAATAAATGATGGATTTTCTTTTATCAAAAATGGATTTAAAGACATATCAAATTTCAAAGAAAATTCTAAAAAGGTAAAAAATTTAGAAGCAGAAAATGAAAAACTTAAAAAGAATATGATAGCTTTAAATGCAAAATTAGATAAAACAGAATCATTAGAAGAGTTAAAAAAGACACTTAACTTTGTAGAGGAAAAATATAAAGCAACAAGTATTTCTACAAGTGTTGTCAGTAAAAATGATGGAAACTGGTATGAGAGTTTTGTCATAGGTGCAGGAAAAAATTCAGGTGTAAAAAAAGAAAGTATAGTTATGAATGGTAGTGGATTAGTCGGTGTAGTTTATGAAGTTTCAAATAATTATAGCAAGGCAATTTCACTATTGGATTCTAAGGCATCTGTAAGTTTTAAACTAGCAAAGGATGCTAATGCCAAAGGAACAATTACTCAAAATACTACTTTAGATAATAAAGATAGTTATAATAGTAAAGGATATTTACAAGGTTATATGTTTGACTCATCATACAATGTGATTCAAGGAGACATAATAACAACATCAGGTCTTGGATTCTTCCCAGAGGGGATACCAATCGGTGAAGTTGAAAAAGTAGTTGATGATAAAGATAAGTCACTAAAATATGTAGTTGTAAAACCTTATGTTGATTTTAAGAATATAGATGACGTTGTAGTCATAGAACCAAGAAATATAGGATAAAGGGGATAAAAACAATGAAAAAAGTTTTACTTTGTCTGTTGGGGATTGTGCTTATGACTATAGAAAATAGTATAACAAATTATATAGATATTTTTGGCATAAGCTTTAATCTAGTTCTTATATATGTGACTATAATCTCTCTTTATTTAGATGAACTAGAGGGTGGAATTATAGCGGCTATAATAGGGCTTATTAAAGACATAACCGTTGGTGGAATTTTTGGTGTAAATGCGTTAGTTTTGTTTATTATTGCATATGCAATTGGACACATGAGAGACCAGCTATATAAAGGTAGCTATATTATTACTTTCGTTTTGATTTTTATAGGAAGTTTAATTGATTCAATTGTCAATATAGGTACATCTAGTATAATCTATCAAAGCTATAGCATATCAACACTTTTTATAAAAGGTCTACTAGTAGCACCAATAGTGAATAGTTTAATTGGTTTAGTAATATATCGCTTATCTAAAAGAGCAGTTTTAAAACTTAAAGAAGATTAGTTGGTGAGTTCATGGAAGAAAATAAACAAGTTGATAGACTAAAAATAATTAAAATAGTCATAAGTGTGGTGTTTTTAGCTATTTTAGTAAAAATAATCTACATGACTACATTTAAATATGAATTTTACAATGAGTTAGCTGAAAATAAAACATATAAGAAGTTGGCAATAGAAGCTCCAAGAGGAGAAATAAAAGATAGATATGGAAGATTGTTAGCAGGAAATAAAAACTTATTTACTGTTCAGGTTTCAGGTAACGATATTAATAAAAAAGATGCAAAGAAGCGTTCAAGAGCAAATGAAATATCATTAAAGCTTATAAATTTGCTTGAAAAAAATGGTGAAGAATATGTAGATGAGTTTCCGATATACGTAGAGAATGGAAAATACTATTATACATATGACAGAGATATTAGAGAGTATAAATCAGAAAATGGTATTCCAAACGATTATAATGCTAAAGAAAGTTTTTATTACTTAGTAGATAAGCTTATATCAGCTGGAATATTGTCTCAAGAAGATAAAAGATTGGATGCAACAAAATTACAGGCAAAACTGAATGAAAATGGATATTATCCACCTATTTTAGTTAGTAAATGGATGTTTACAGCAGAAAGAGATAAGAGAGATTGGCTGGCTAGTTATAAGATAAAAGAGACCAAGCTAAATGCTAAAGAAGCGTTTGAAAAAGTAAGAAATAGTGAGGCATTAGATATTGATAAAAGCCTAAGCGATGAAGATGCTAGAAAAATAATGGTTGTAAGAGATTTGATAAAATCAAAAGGATATTCTCAGTATAATCCAGTAACCATTGCAAAAGATGTAGGAGAAACTACAATTGCACAAATTGAAGAACGTGCTATGGACCTTGTTGGTGTTTCAATAGCAGTCGAACCAGTAAGATATTATCCTAATGGAACTTTAGGTTCACATATGCTAGGATATGTAGGAAAAATGCCATCAACTCAAATAGAATCATATCTTCAAAAAGGTTATAAAACTGGAGATATGGTAGGTCTTGCAGGAGTAGAGAAAAGTAATGAAAGCAGGCTAAGAGGAACTGATGGTTATAAAATGGTTAAGGTTGATGCATTAGGAAGAATAAGTAAAGAAATTGAATCTAAAAAGCCTAAATCAGGAGATACTGTATATCTTACTTTGGACAAAGATTTGCAAGAAGTCTCAGATAATGCATTAAAACAGATAATAGAAGTTGCTTCTAAAGGTGGTACTTTTAAAAGTAAATTTGGTGATAAACCAATTAGTGCATATGCAGGAAAAGCACAATCAGCAGCCCTTATAGCTATTGATGTAAAAAATGGAGAAGTACTAGCTTCTTCAAGCTATCCTAATTATGACCCAAATAAATTTGCAAAAGGTATTTCTACAGAAGATTATAAAGCACTTCAGCCAAAGAATCCAAATGACTTACTAGCAGGAAGTCCGCTTTTAAACTTGGTTACACAAGGGGAATTCCAGCCAGGTTCTTCATTTAAGATGGTAACCTCAATGGCAGCTTTAGAAAATGGCTTAAATCCAAACTTTACAATAAATGACCCTGGTGTTATCATGTTAGGTAAAAAATCTTTTGGTGACTATGTATGGAACCATGGTAGAGGAAATCATGGTATGACAAACTTGTATAAAGCAATACAAGAGTCTTGTAATATATATATGGCAACTATTGGTACAGGTAAAACATGGCCAGATGGAAAAAGCATTGGTATAGACATGAATGCCAATAAAATTCTTGAATATGCAAAATTATTTGGACTTGACCAAAATACTGGACTTCAAGATGAAGTAGAAGAAAGAGCAGGTAAAGTACCTAGCACAGAGGATAAGCTGAAATCAACACAAGCTCTGTTAAAGTCAAATTTAGAAAGAGAAATGGCAAATGATTTTGTTGATATAACTAGAGATAAAAATCCTAAAGAATATGAAAAAAGAATCAATGAGATTGTAAGCTGGGCAGCAGAAAAGAAAACTCCTGGTAGAGTAGAAACAATGAATAGACTAAAAAAATTGGATGTTAAAGAAGATAGAATTGAAGAAGTAGCAGATTTAGCAGTATTTAGTTATTTTAACTTTGCAAAATGGAGTACTGCAGATACATTCAACTTAGCTATAGGACAAGGTGAGAATGCCTATACACCAGCTCAGATATCAAGATACGTGGCTGCCATAGCAAATGGAGGTAACTTAGTAGAATTATCTGTAGTTGATAGAGCTGTTTCAAGTGATTATTCATCAGTGAAAATCAATGACCAGAAGAAGGTAGAAAAAATACCTTTTAAAAATCCTGATAACTTAAAAGAATTAACAAAAGGTATGAAATTGGTTGCAAGACAAGGTACAGCAAAGAGCGCCTTTGCTGATTTCCCAATAGATGTAGCAGCAAAGACTGGTACAGCTGAGAAAAGTGGGAAAATACCTACAGATAACGAATATGAATATTTAAAAAGTCATATGTCATCTTATAATGTTAATCTAGATGATGCAGTTAAACTAGCAGATAGGATGAAAGCAGAAAAAGAAAAAGAACTTTCATTAGCTAAAGAAAAGGAAGTAAAAAAGAAATTAGAAAATAAAGATTTAAAGGACGAAGAAAGAAAGAAATTAGAAGAAGAATTAGAGGATGGAATAAAAGTTAGATTAGAAGATACTGATAAAGTAAATTCTTCATATTTAAGAAAAGCTATAAAAGAATTAAATCCAAAAATAACAGATGACGAGATAGATAAATTTAAACAAGATTATGGTTCTTTTACATGGACTGTTGCTTTTGCTCCAGCAGATGACCCAGAAATAGCTGTTGTATGTGTAATTCCTCAAGGTGATTCAAGTGTATTCTCACTTTTACCAACTAGAGAAGTTATTGGAACATACATGGGGTTAGAACCAACTAATAGTAAAAAAGACAACAATACGAATGATGTTAACAATTCTTCTGACGAAAATATAAATTTCGAGTCACAAATTAACAGATAGCTTAATCCACGTATAAACTTTAGCTTTATATATAAAAAATAAAAGGATTTAAAGCGTATTTGAAGAATATAAATGATATATCACTCTGGAGGTTGTTATGTCTTTAAGAGAAATTTGTAGTCAAGAACTAGTAGAGTTCAAGGGTAATAAAAGAGGGATAATAGTAAATATAAAAAAAGAAGCTCCATTTGAGGAAATACAGGAAAAAATAATAAACAAATTGGAAGCGTATGTTGGTTTTTTTAATGGGGCTAAAATTAGTAAAATTAATAGTGATTATTTGACTGACATGGAGATTTTAGAATTAAAAGAAGGAATTACTTCTAGATTTGATGTGGAATTTGTTGAAGATCACAAAATTGAAGAAAATAGTAATTTTCCAACAAAATATGTCAACACCCTAAGATCTGGAGAAAATATTGAATTTGAAGGTGATGTAGTAATATTAAATGATATGAAACCTGGTTCAAAAGTCCTTTCAAAATCAAATACAGTTGTTATGGGAGATATAAATGCTGGTGCTAAAGTTGTAGCAGGTGGTAATGTTTTTGTAATGGGTAAAATAGAAGGCTTTGTACATGCAGGTGCAGAAGGTAATGAATTTGCATATGTTGTTGCTGGAAATCTTAATCCTAAAATATTACAAATAGCAGAGAATATTGCAGAAGCTCCAGATGATGAAGAAAATTATGAAATTGAATCAGAAATTAGCCCAGAAATAGCCTTTGTGAGTAATGGAAGAATTGTAATCGAAAGCTATTTGTCAAAATTAGACAAATAGAAAGAAAAATAGGGGGTAGTATTATGAGCGAAGTTATAGTTATAACATCTGGTAAAGGTGGAGTTGGAAAAACTACTACCGCAGCAAACTTAGGAACTGCGCTAAGCCTAGAAAATAAAAAAACAGTAGTTGTAGATGCAGATATCGGACTTAGAAACTTAGATGTAGTAATGGGTCTTGAAAATCGAATAGTTTATGACATAGTAGATGTAGTTGAAGGAACTTGTAGGCTTAAGCAAGCTCTAATAAAAGACAAAAGATTTGATAATCTATATTTATTACCAGCAGCACAAACTAGAGATAAAAATGCTGTTTCAGTTGAACAAATGGTTGACCTATGTGAGAAACTGAAAGAATCTTTCGAGTATATAATAATAGACTGCCCAGCAGGTATTGAGCAAGGATTTAAAAATGCAATAGCTGGAGCAGATAGAGCTATTGTAGTTACAAATCCAGAAATATCAGCAGTAAGAGATGCTGATAGAATCATAGGTCTATTAGAAGCAAATGAAATAAAAGAGATAAGATTAGTTATAAATAGAATTAGAAATGATATGGTTAAACGTGGAGACATGATGGACAAACAAGATATAATAGAAATATTAGCAATTGATTTGTTAGGTCTTGTCCCTGATGATGAAAGTATAATTATATCAACAAATAAAGGTGAACCAGCTATACTTGACTCAAAGTCACTTGCTGGTCAAGCATACAAGAATATCGCAAAAAGGATACTAAATGAAGAAGTTCCTCTACTTGAACTAGAAGTTGAAGATGGATTCTTTGGTAGACTTAAAAAAATGTTTAGCATGGCTAAGTAGCAAAGGAGGATACATCTGTGTTAGATTTATTTAGAGTTTTTTCTAACGATGCTAAAACTAGTAAATCTGTTGCTAAAGAGAGGTTAAAATTAGTTTTAGTTCATGATAGAGTAGATTGTTCACCACAACTTTTAGAGATGATAAAAACAGACATTTTAAAAGTAATAGCCAATTATGCAGAGATAGAAGATGATGGCCTTGAAATAAAAATGTCTAAATGCAGAGGTGAGCATGATGACAAACCTGTATCTGCATTAGTTGCTAATATACCATTAAAGAATATAAAAGATAGATGTATGTAATTAGTGCTTAAAAGGGGGATATCCTTATTGGTATATGCCCCTTTTATTTAATTATGTGTTTAAAGATAGAAAGACGGTGATTCTTTGAAAAAAATCAATATTAATTATAAGTCGACAATTAAGTTGATAAAACAGTTAGACTGGAAACTTATAGTTACAGTATTAGCTATCTTTATTTTTGGGCTTGTTATACTTAGTAGTGCAACACATGCTAATTCGACAGGTTCATATAATCAATTAATTAAGCAAGGATTAGCTTTTGTACTTGGTATAGGGATGATTATAGTCATATTATTTTTTGATTATAATCTTCTAGGTAGGTATTACAAAGTGCTTTATATAATAAGTCTTGTTTTGTTAGCCATCGTTTTATTACCTGGAATTGGGACAGCAAAAGGTGGCGCTAGGTCGTGGATTAATTTAGGTCCACTTGATTTGCAAACATCTGAAATAGTCAAATTAACATTTGTACTTAGTTATGCAAAGATACTTGAAACTAAGAAGGACAAATTAAATACATTGAAAGAAGTTATACCTGTTGTGGTTTATGCTATTCCATTTATTGGATTATTACTTGCACAGCCAGATTTAGGAACAGGAATTGTCTTTTGTTGTATGATATTTGCAATGCTATTTACAGCAGGTCTTAGTTCAAAATTGATAAAAAGAGGAATAATCATACTGTTGGTATCTATGCCACTGATGTATTTAATGATGGCAGACCATCAGAAGATAAGAATAGAAGCATTCTTAAATCCAGAAGATGTAACACTGAAAGGAAATTATCAGGTTATGCAATCTCTTATTGCGATAGGTTCTGGTGGTGTAACTGGTAAGGGGCTATATAATGGAAGTCAAAACCAAGAGGATTTTTTACCTGTACAAGATAGTGACTTCATATTCGCTGTTGTAGGTGAAGAACTTGGTGTAATAGGAATGTCAGTGTTGATAATCTTATTTGCAATATTCTTATTGAGGCTTTTAGTAATTGCAAGAGATGCCAAAGATTTTTATGGAACCCTCATCGTGGTTGGTGTTATGGGTATGTTTGGCTATCAGATAATCCAAAATATAGGTATGACCGTCGCATTAATTCCAGTAACGGGAGTAACATTACCTTTTGTAAGTTATGGAGGTAGTTCTTTATTAACATCCTTAGCAAATTTAGGGTTAGTACTAAATGTGTGTATGAGAAGAAAGAAAATAAATTTCTAGATTTGATACTTGTAAACATAAATTGAGGAGATTGAGTATATGAATATAGCATTAGTAGCGCATGACCAAATGAAAAATACTATGGTCGGATTCTGTATAGGTTATGAATCAATTTTAAAAAAGTATGGACTGTATGCAACTGGAACTACAGGAAAAAGAATAATGGATGAAACTGACTTAAATATAAATAGGTTAGCATCTGGTCCTTTAGGTGGAGACCAACAAATAGGTTCTTTAATAGTAACACAAGATATAGATTTAGTTATTTTTTTAAGAGACCCATTGACATCTCAGGCTCATGAAACGGATATACAAGCATTGATAAGACTTTGTGATGTTTATCATGTTCCAATAGCTACAAATCTAGCTTCTGCAGAAATATTTATAAAAGCTCTTGATAGAGGAGAACTATCATGGAGAGAAGTTAGAAAAAATAAAAGTCAACGTGTTTAAAAAAATAAATTGTATAATTGTATATGAAATAAGGAGATGTTTCAAAATAAAACTTTGAATCATCTCCTTATTTAAATTAAATAATTTTATTTGTTATTAATGACTATTTAACTAATTTTGCAAATTCTGCACCAAATGCCATACAGTCTTTTAATGTTTCTTCACTAGGGAAGAATTTTTTCTTAAGAGATTCTACAGGCATTTTAAATGACATAGCTTTAAGTAAAGTCTCAGCCATAGTTATACCTTCACCACTCCAACCGAATGAACCAAACACTCCTGCTATCTTACCTTGGTTAGCCATTGGGTCTATAACAGAGAATAAATCCCACATAGGTTTAACCATAGTTTTGTTTATAGTTGGAGAACCTAATAGTATTACCTTTGATACTACTAGTGTATCATGCATTTCTGTTAATGTCATATCTTCCAAATCATATAATTCAGCTTTTGCACCTTCTGCATCAAGACCTTCTTTTATCTTTTTAGCCATCTCTAAAGTATTACTGTAAGCTGATAAGTAGAATATAGAAACTTGATTTTGATTTGTTGTATTAATAGCTTCTGTAGACCATTCAACGTATCTTTTAACGGCAGCCATTGGGTCTTTAGTAAGCATTGGACCATGAGAAGTTAATATAGTATCAAATTCTATGTTCATTCCTACAACCTTATCTACAGCGCTTAAAACATGCTTAGCAAATGGTTTAACTATGCAGTCATAATAGTGTTTAGCTGATTTTAGATAATCTTCACTGTTTACTATATCTGCATCAACACTTGCAAAGTGACAACCAAATGCATCACAAGTTAAAAGAGTCTTGTCCTCTTCAATGTAAGTAAACATTGTATCAACCCAATGTAAGAATGGAGCAGTTATAAATTTAAGATTTCTTTTACCAATATTTAGAACTTCACCATCTTTTATTACATGACAATTAAAAGGTCTATTTATTTGACCATCTAAGTATAGTTTAGCAGCTTTAGTACAATAAACTTCTATATTAGGATTTAAATCTAATAAGTACTTTAAACTACCAGCATGGTCTGGTTCTGTATGATGAATTACAACATAGTCAATTTTAGCTATATCAGTAACTTCTGATAGATTGCTTAAGAATTCATCTTTAAAATTTGCCTTTACTGTGTCAAATAAAACCGTTTTTTCGTCCTTGATTAAATAAGAATTGTAAGTTGTCCCAAACTCAGTTTCCATTATTATGTCGAATACTTTTAAACCTTCATCTACTACGCCAGTAAAGTAGATATCTTTTTTTACTTCAAAAACTTTACTCATTTTTAACCCTCCTAAAATTTATCATTATACAAGTAACATACCCCGTTTTGGGGTCAATGAAACAAAAGATGTCATTATAAGTTATCTAAAACAATAGTTCTATGTTTATAATATATCATATTTTGTAAAAAAATTGTAATTCAATAAAAATTTAATGTAAAATATACTCAAATATTTTTAATTATTCTATTTTGTGAATAATATAGGTTTTAAATTCAATATTTTAGTTATATTTTTGATAGAAAATATTTTATCGTGTATAATATTACTTATAAATAAGAATAAAAATAAAGAGCTTGTTTGGAGGAATTTGGATAAATGAATAAAGTAGACTTGAAAAAAATCTTAAAAAAAGTAGAAAAGCCTGCTAGATATCTTGGAAATGAAATAAATTCAATTCATAAAGATACTAGTAATAGTGAATTGATAAGATACGCACACTGCTTTCCAGATTTATATGAAGTTGGTATGAGTCACTTAGGAAGTCATATATTATACGATGTAATAAACAAAGATGAAGATGTATTTTGTGAGAGGGTATATTCTCCTGCTGTTGACATGGAAAATATAATGAGAGAAAAAAACATACCATTATTTGCATTAGAGTCAAGAGAGCCTATAACGAACTTTGATTTTGTTACTTTTACACTTCAATATGAACTTTCATATACTAATATCTTAAATATATTAGATTTAGCAAATATACCAATATTAAAAAAGGAAAGAAAACTGGAAGACCCATTTGTAATGGTTGGAGGCCCTTGTGCCTATAATTCTGAACCTTTAGCAGATTTTGTGGATATAGTAATATTAGGTGAAGGTGAAGAGGTCAATTTAGAAGTAGTAAATGAGTATAAAGAATGGAAGAAAAATAAAACAACTAGAGAAGATTTTTTATATAAAATATCAAGTATAGAAGGAGTCTACATACCAAGTTTTTACGATGTTAAATACAATGAAGATGGTACAGTTCAAAGTGTAACTCCTAATAGAGATGGTATTCCAAAAAATCCTACTAAGAGAATAATAAAAGATGTTGAAACTGTAGACTATCCAGAAAAACTAATAGTACCTTATATAGATACTGTTCATGATAGAATAGTGTTGGAATTATTCAGAGGATGTACAAGAGGATGTAGATTCTGTCAAGCAGGTATGATATATAGACCAATAAGAGAAAAAAGTGTTGAAAGACTTAAAGAGATATTGGATAAATTAGTTAAAAATACTGGATATGATGAAATATCATTATCATCACTTAGTACGAGTGATTATAGTAAGCTATCTGAGCTTACTGATTATTTGGTGGACGAGTATGCTTCTAATAATATAGGGATTTCACTTCCATCTCTTAGATTAGATAACTTCTCAATGGAAATTGCTGATAAAATACAACAAGTAAGAAAGTCTGGACTTACTTTTGCTCCAGAGGCAGGAACTCAAAGACTTAGAGATGTTATAAATAAAGGTGTTACAGAAGAAGATTTAGAAAATGCAACAGAAAGAGCTTTTGAAATGGGATGGAATAGTGTCAAACTATATTTTATGATTGGTTTACCAACTGAGACTTATGATGATTTAGATGGAATAGCTAAATTAGCATATAAGGTTATTGATATTTACAGAAAAGTAAATGGAGGTAAATTAAAGAGAAGCTTTAGTGTTACAGTAAGTACTTCTACTTTTGTACCAAAGCCATTTACACCTTTCCAATGGCATGGTCAAGATACTACAGAAGCAGTAGTTGAGAAGCAAAGACATTTAGTAAATAAATTAAGAAACAACAATATAAAATACAATTACCATGATTCAAAAACTAGCTTGATGGAAGCTGTAGTGGCTAGAGGAGATAGAAGAATAGGAGAAGTTATATATGATGCATTCAAACTAGGTGCAAAGTTTGATGGATGGGCAGAACACTTTAATTTAGACATATGGAAGGAAGCTATGGAAAAGAATAACCTTTCTATAGATTTCTATGCACATAGAAATAGAAATTATGAAGAGGTATTTCCTTGGGACCATATAGATGTAGGTGTCAATAAAAAATTCTTAATTAGAGAAGATGAGAATGCTAAAAAAGAAAAAATCACTTCTGATTGTAGACATAATTGTAATGGCTGTGGAATAAATATACATGATATAGGAAGGGGGCTTTGCTAATATGAGTAAAATAATAAGAGTAAAATTTAAAAAAGAAGGCGATATGATATATATATCACATCTTGACCTTCAGAGATTATTGCAAAGAGCATTTAGAAGGGCTGAAATAAACTTAGCACATTCTCAAGGATTTAATCCTCATCCTAAGATGAGTTATGGTAATGCTTTGGCTTTAGGTACGGAAAGTCAAGGAGAGTATGTAGATATTGAGATAGAGGAAGAAGATTTATCAGTAGAGGAGTTTTTAAGTAAAGTATCAGTTCAACTTCCAGATGGGATAGAATTTATAAAAGTAAAAGAAATTGATAGACAAACACCTTCTCTTTCTTCTGTTATAGATTATGGAGAATATCTGTTTAATATAGAATTGAAAAGACCTCTAACTAAAGAGTTTGTAAAAAGAAAAGTAATTGATTTTATGAATAATAAAGAGATAATTATAACAAAGAAGAATAAAAAAGGTAAAATGGTCGAAGTAGATATAAGACCTATGATAAGAACTTTTGATGTTTTAAATTTAGAAGATGAACATATTACTCTTACTGCTACTATAGCTACAGGTTCAAAGACTAATTTAAATACTAATATACTTATTCCAAAAATATTAGAGATGTTTGAATTGAATATTGACCCATTAGATGTTGATATATTGAGAAGAGACTTATATGTATTAGAAGATGGGGAATTAGTGACTCCTATGTAGCTCGAGAGGTGAAGTTGTGAAAAAGATAGTTATCGAGTCCTTAGTAGGGTCTCAAAAAACAGCAGTACTTGAAGATGAAAGATTAGCAGAACTTTTTGTTGAAGATAGTTTAAATAAAAAGACTGTATCCAATATATATCGTGGAATTGTAAAAAAAGTTATACCAGGAATAGAAGCTTGTTTTGTAGATATTGGCTTTAAAAAGCTTGCTTATTTACAATTGAAAAAAGGAAGTACTATAAAATCTGGTCAAGATATTCTAGTTCAAGTAAATAAAGAAGAGATAGGTACTAAAGGTGCAAAATTAAACACTGAAATTAGTATTTCTGGAAGGTATATTGTCTATATACCTTCCAATGATAGAACTACAATATCAAATAAAATTACTGATGAAAAAGAAAGATTTAGATTAAAAAAAATTACTAAAGCAGTGAATAAAGAAAATTTAGGATTAATAATAAGAACTGAGGCTCAAGGTTGTACTCATGATGAAATAAAAAAAGATATAGAAGAATTAAAATTACAGTATGAGAATATTTTAAAAGAATATAAACTTGGTATAGGACCAAAAGTATTATATAAATCTTTAGACTTTGCAACCAAATATGTAAAGGATAATGTGAATGATGATATCGAATCCATAATTACTAACAGTTATGATAGATATTGTGAACTTAAGTCTATTTTAAAGGGAATAGACAATACTTATGTTGATAAACTGTGTCTTGAAGAAAATAGAGATGTATTTGATTTATATAGAATAGAATCTCAAATAGAGAAATTATTAAATAAAAAGGTATGGTTAAAGAGTGGAGGTTATCTAGTAATTGAAAAGACAGAAGCTCTTACTGTTATAGATGTAAATACAGGTAAGTTTGTTGGAACTGGCAAACTTGATGAGACTGTTTATAAAACTAATATTGAAGCTGCAAAGGAAATTGTAAGGCAGCTTAGAATTAGAGATATAGCTGGAATAATAATAATTGATTTTATAGATATGCACAAAAAGAAGCATCAAAACGAGGTTTTGCACCTCTTAGAGGAAGAATTTAATAAAGATAAAAGAAAAGCTGAAGTGTTAGGTATGACGAAGCTTGGTTTAGTAGAAGTTGCAAGACGTAGAGAAAAAGAGTCTATTGATAAATATTATCTAATGTCCTGCCCATGTTGTGATGGTGCACAAACGATAAAATCTATACATCATATGGTAGATGGCATTGAAAAAGAAATTATGAGAATAAGCAAGCATACAGTTTATAAAAATATAATAATAGAGTTTAATGATTTTATTTTTAGACAAATAAAAGAATATTATATGGATATAATTGATAAAATTGGTGAAAAATATAATATAAAAATTTCTTTAACTGCAAATTGTACATTAAAACACAATAAAACCAATGTTATTTTCGATAAAATAGTTGACAATAAAATGTAAATATTTTATAATTAATAATTGTAATGCCGCACAGTAAAGGTCTAAATCTTCAAATGAAGTACCTTGTACTGGCGAGTTTGAGGCCGAGGAGGTGTATTTAATGTACGCTATAGTAAAGACTGGTGGGAAACAATATAAAGTTTCTGAAGGTGATGTGTTATTCGTTGAAAAATTAGAAGCTAACGCAGGTGATGTTGTTACTTTAAACGAAGTATTAGCTTGCTCTAAAGATGGAGAATTAAAATTAGGTTCTCCAGTAGTAGAAGGAGCATCTGTTCAAGCTAAAGTTGTTGAACAAGGTAAAGCTAAGAAAGTTATAGTTTTCAAGTATAAAGCAAAAAAAGATTACAGAAGAAAACAAGGACATCGTCAATCATATACTAAGATAGTTGTAGAAAAAATAAACGCTTAGTAGTTGGTTAAGTTATGATAAAAGTAAAATATTATTATAATGATGATTTCTTGATACAAGGTTTTTGTTTAAAGGGACATGCTGATTTTGCTGAAATAGGCTATGATATAGTGTGTGCTGCAGTTACATCTAATGCTATTGCAGTTATAAATTCTTTAGACAAATTACAAAAGATTGAATTTGAGAAAGTAGTAGGAGAAGAAGGTCATATAGAATGTATAGTTAAAGATATACATATAAAAGATGCACAATTATTACTAAATCACTTTCAATTAGCGGTTGAAGAAATTAAACGGGAATACCCAAAAAATATAAAAATTTTAAAAAAGTAGGGGGTGACTCCATATGTTAAACATGAATTTACAATTATTAGCATCTAAAAAAGGGGTAGGTTCTTCTAAAAATGGTAGAGATTCTATATCTAAAAGATTAGGTGTTAAAAGATTCGATGGTCAATTAGTAACTGCTGGAAGTATAATAGTTAGACAAAGAGGAACTAAAATACATCCAGGAACTAATGTTGGAAAAGGTAGCGATGATACTTTATTTGCATTAGTTGATGGTACTGTTAAATTCGAAAGAAAAGACAAGAAGAGAAAAAAAGTTAGTATATATCCAGTAGCAATAGCTGAGTAATATACATAAAAGGAGTGTTGAGGCACTCCTTTTTCTTATAGTACTGATGAATTTATAATAGTGTTTTTGGTAATGCTAATTAAAAGTTTTTAATTAAGTAGGTGAAGAATTTGTTTATAGATAAGGCAAGAATATTTGTTAAGGCTGGAAATGGTGGAAATGGTTCGGTAGCATTTAGAAGAGAAAAATACGTTCCAGCTGGTGGACCAGATGGCGGAGATGGTGGTCGTGGAGCAAGCATCATATTTGAAGTTGATTTGGGTCTTAGAACGCTAATGGACTTTAAGTATCAAAAAAAATATCAAGCTCAAAATGGTGGGGACGGAAGCAAAGGTAAAAGAGCTGGTAAAAATGGAGAAAATTTAGTATTAAAAGTACCAGCAGGTACAGTAATAAGAGATGAGGCTACAGGTCTTATATTAGCAGATTTAAAGAAAGAAGGAGATACAGCTGTAGTTGCAAAAGGTGGTATAGGTGGTAAGGGAAATCAACACTTTGCCAATGCAGTAAGACAAGCTCCAGCTTTTGCAAAGTCTGGTACAGATGGAGATGAAAGATGGGTAACTCTTGAACTTAAAATGATAGCAGATGTAGGTCTTTTAGGATTTCCTAATGTAGGCAAATCAACATTTCTATCTGTAGTAACTAAGGCCAAACCAAAAATTGCAAACTATCATTTCACAACATTGACACCAAATTTAGGTGTTGTCCAAACTAAGTTTGGAGATAGTTTTGTACTTGCAGATATACCTGGAATTATAGAAGGTGCTTCTGAAGGTATAGGATTAGGTCATGAGTTTTTAAGACATGTAGAGAGAACCAAGGTATTGATACATATTGTAGATATATCTGGACTAGAGGGTAGAGATGCTATTGAAGACTTTGACAAGATAAATGACGAACTTAGACTGTACAATGAAAAGCTTTCAAAGAGACCACAAGTTGTTGTTGCAAATAAATTTGATATATTAGAAGATGAAAGCAAGTTTGAGACATTTAAAAATGAATTAGAAGGCAGAGGGTATACAGTCTTTAAAATGTCTGCAGCAACTCGTGAAGGAATAGATGATGTAATAGCTTATGTCTCTAAACTTTTAAAAGAAGTAGAAGATGTAGAATTAGTTTCAGAAGAAGAAATGTACAGACCAGAGCTTGATATTGGTACTGAAGAAGAATTGAGTATAGATATTGAAGATGGAGTGTATGTAGTTACAGGTAAAGCACTTAGAAGAATAATGTATTCTGTAAATTTTGATGATATGGAATCTCTTCAATATTTCCAAAAAGCTATGGAAGGTCAAGGTGTGTTTGACAGACTTAGAGAGATGGGAATAGAGGATGGAGATGTAGTTAGAATTTACGAATTGGAATTTGAATTTTACAATTAATTTTAGTATAGAATTATAGAGGTGAGAATATGTTAAAAGGAAAACAAAGAGCGTATTTAAGATCTTTGGCAAATACTTTAAAACCTACTACACAAATTGGTAAAGAAGGTGTCACAGAAAGTTTCTTAGAGCAATTAGATGATATGTTAAGAGTTAGAGAATTAGTAAAGGTTACTATACTGGAAAATGCAGGCCTTGATGCTAAAGAAACTGCTAATGCTGTGTGTGAAGCTTTAAGAGCTGAATTTGTACAAGCTATTGGTTTTAAATTTACTATTTATAAAAGAAATGTTGAGGAACCTAAGATACTTTTCCCAGGACATGAACAGGCAAAAGCAAAGATTAAAAATAATAACGTTACAAAAAAAGGGAAACCAACTAAAAGAGCGGTTAGATAATAGCCTATATACTTTTAGGAAAATAAGTTAAAAAAATAGTGACAATTGGCATAAATTGTATTATACTATTAAACATAAATTTAAATTAGCAATCTTATCAAGAGAGGCAGAGGGACTGGCCCTATGAAGCCCGGCAACCAGTATATTTTATTATACATTGGTGCTAAATCCTGCAGCAGTTATGCTGAAAGATGAGTATAAACCCGTCATATGGCTTGAGTTTATACTCAAGCTTTTTTAATTGGTATATTTATACATATAAATAATTTAATATAATCAAAATGATGGGGGTATGTAACAGTGAAGATAGCAATATTAGGGTATGGAACAGTAGGAAGTGGATTAATTGATTTAATAGAAAACAATAATTCAAAAAGAGATATAGAGATAGTTGGAATTTTAGTTAAAAATAAAGAGAAACATAAGTCTAAGAAGTATTTTGACAAGATAACAACAGATATAGAAGATATATTTGATAAGGATATTGATATACTGGTTGAATTAATTGGAGGATTGAATCCAGCTTTTGATTATGTGACAAGAGCGTTAAATAAAAAAATACCTGTAGTAACAGCCAATAAGGATTTACTTGCAGAGAGAGGTAGTGACCTTATAGAATTAGCTAATTTAAATGATGTTAGTATTAAATTTGAGGCATCTGTGGCAGGTGGTATTCCAGTTTTAAAGCCATTGATAGAATCATTAGAAGGTAACAGTATAAAGAGTATAAATGCTATTTTGAATGGAACTTGTAATTTTATATTATCAAAGATGTATGATGAAAATTTACCATATGATGTAGCTTTAAAACAAGCTCAAGAATTGGGGTTTGCAGAAGTCAACCCAGATGCAGATGTTTTAGGATATGATAGTGCTAGAAAATTATCTATATTATCTACCTTGTCTTATGGAAAAATAGTATATTGGAAAGATTTATTACTAGAGGGAATAACTTCGATAGATGAAAAAGATATAGAATATGCAAAAAAACTAAATTGTAAGATAAAGTTGGTTGCTAGAAGCAAGTATGAATCAGGAGAAGTAAGTGGATTTGTTAGACCAGCATTGGTTGATAACGATAATATGCTTTCAAAAATAGATAATGAGTTTAATGTAGTAATTTTAGTAGGTGATTCAGTAGGTGAACTTTCTTTTGTAGGTAAAGGTGCTGGAAGAGGGGCAACAGGTAGTGCTGTTTATGCTGATATCATAGATGTAATAGATAAGAGAAATGCCAATATAAAGTCATTCTCAAAAGGCAAATTGGACTTAAGTGGACTTATAGAAGATGAATGTAGTGCTGTAGTTAGATTTGATGGATATAATAAAGATGGAATTTTAAAATGTCTAGATAAATATGTAGATAGTTACGATATTATAGATGACGAAGAACTAGCAATTTTTGTAAATGCAAAGTCAGAACATGAAATTGATAGACTCTTGGAAGAGGTAAAAAGAAACAATTATAGTAAATCAGTCAAAAAATTATTAAAGATAGATTAATCTGTTTATATAGGAATTATAAAATTGAAGGTGAAGCAAAACAAAATAAATATTTTGTTTTGCTTCACCTTTTTAATATCTGGTGAATTAATAAGATAATAGAAAAATAAATACGTTATAATTAGCCAATAAAGAAATTTTCACTAGCTTCATTAATAGCTTGCTGAGTTACCCTTATATATCGCTGTGTAGTGGCCACAGAACTGTGATTTAAGAGCTCCTTGACTAACTCTAAGTTATTATTACTCTTTTCAAATTGAGTAGTAGCATAGAGCTTTCTAAAGCTATGTGTGCTTATATTATACAAATTTAAGTATCTGCAAATTATTCTTAACTGTTTTTGAATAGCTTTTGTTTTTATATTTACTAAGTAGTCGTTTGATTTAAGATTATACTTTCTTGCATGTTCATTTATAGATTCAATTATATTTTTATTAACTGGTCTATACTGTAATTTACCTGTCTTTTTTTCATTTATTTCTAACATGTTACCCTTAAAATTTCCTATTTTTAATCTTAAAATATCTGATATTCTTAGACCTAAATTAGCTTCTAACATTAGTGCCAATGCAACTTTAGGATTTTTTCTAAATCTTTTTTCAACGCCATTTTCACTATAAATAAAGCCAGTATGTAATAGTTCCATTATCTTTTTATATTCGTCTATCTCTATAGGTCTTGTTGCCATTTTCAACCACTCCTCTTATTTGATTTGTTAAGTTTGGGTCGGTATTTATTATATAATATAAATGAAATATTATATAATGGAAAAATATACCAATTAACTTATGCAAGCGTGATATATGTGATTAAGGAGAATTTTTTGAAAAATATTTACTAATAAAATTATAAAATTGTGATGAAATAACTGTGTTGTTAAACTAATTAAAAAGGTTATTAAAATTATGACAAATATAATAAAAAAATGGAAGTATTTAGTCAATTTTTGTGATTTTTATTTTTTTCGTAAAAATTTTTTAATGGAGAAAGTGTTTTTATATCTGATTAATTTTCCATCTGTAGATAAACTTTTCATATGTTTTTTAGCAATAAATAAAGCTGAGATTAGATAAATTATTACTACAATTTGAAGAATTGTGTCATAATAGCTAAGATAATAAAACCAAATTAAGTTATTATATATAACATTATATGTATCAGCAAAACTAGAAACCAATACAGTAGAGTTTGCAATAGGATAAAGTATAAATATGAAGAGAGCAGCTAAGATTCCATGAGCAAACTTACTTAGTATGTATAATTTTAAATCTATGTCTGTTTTTGATAAAAATGTACAGCATTGAGCTAGTATGGATAATCCACTAAATCCTATTAAAAAGCTAGCTAAAGATGCTCTTAGTATTTCTGGAGCACTTGTTATACTGGATACCTTATTGCAACCTATAGTAATTTCAAATAAACCACTTACAAATGCTTGACAGAGCTCTTTGTTTACACCTAAAAATGAAAGGGGTAAATACAAAACTGATGCTATTAAAGATATTACATTAAAAAGTGATAGTATTTTAAATACTACTGAAAAAACAATTACAAATCCACCAACTGTGAGTAATGTGTTTACTCCATTAAATACAGCATTTCCAAATAGAACAAAAAATCCATTTCCACTTGAATTTCGAAGATTGATTATATTTTTTATGTTTGTTTTTAAATCTAATTTTGTCTTTGGAAGATTTTCATTACCATAATTTCTAAAAAAAAGACCAACCAATATAGTCCCTAGATAATGGCATAGAATCATTAAATAACCTAAATTTGAGTTTTGAAACATACCAGTGCCAACTGAACCTATTATGAATAAAGGTCCTGATGTAGAACAAAAAGAAACGAGTCTTTGTGCCTCATGTTTAGAAATTTGTCTATTATTTCTAAATTCAGAAGCCAAACTTACCCCTACTGGATAACCAGATACTGCTGATATTGCAAAAGCTAAAGCACTTTTACCTGAAACATTAAACACGAGTCTAGTTATGGGATTAATAATAAATCCTATAATATCCACTATTTTTAAATCGACAATCAGGTTTGCACCAATTATGAATGGGAGTAGTGATGGAACTAGGACGTTAGACCATATAGAGAAACCCTCTCTTGCAGATTTTATAGCTTCATTTGGGTATAGGATAATGCCTAAAACTAGAACTCCAACTATAATAGCTGGAGCAAAAAAAGCAATAATTTTATTTTTTTTCATAATATCACCTATAAATTTGAGTTATAAGATATTATATTAAAAATAATAAAAATATATGAATGTAATGGCTTAAGATATATAATAGATATATATTACAAGAACGATTATCATATTGGAGGAAAAAATGTTTAATAGTATAGCTAGTAAGAAAGTTTATGAACAAGTGATTGAACAAATACAACATAAAATACTGAATGGAGAATTAAAAAAAGGAGATAAATTACTGTCTGAAAGAGAATTGTCTGAACAAATGAATGTAAGTAGAACATCTATTAGAGAAGCTATTAGAGTCTTAGAAACTATGGGCGTGATAGAAAGTAGACAAGGTGAAGGAAACTTTATATGTACAAATATAGAAAAAACTTTAATAGAACCATTATCTATGATTTTTAAACTTAATAATGGGACACTTGAAGACATATTAGAGCTTAGAATAATTTTAGAGATTGAAATTGCAAAACTTGCTTCAAAGAGAATAACTTCTTCTGAAGCTATAGAATTGAAAAATATAATAGATGAAATGAGGATAGAAACTAAGAGAAAAGATAATAACCAAACTTTAGTTTTGTTAGACCAAAAATTTCACAGTAAATTAGCTACAATAAGCAAAAATTATTTAATTCAAAGTCTTTTTATGACAGCATCAAAATTATTTGATGGATTTATAGAAGATGCAAGAGAAAAAATAATTGCAGAACCTTTAAATGAATATATATTACTTGACCAACATGAGGCTATATATAATGCAGTTGTAGAAAATAATTTAGAACTTGCATGTGAAAAAGCAAAAGAACATATGAAGTTTATAAGTAAAAACTATAGAAAAAATGAAAATTAAAAGTTTGTTATAAAATAAATTATTCTTGCAAATGGAATATAATGGTATTATCATATAAGTGTAAAACTGGTATGACCACATACCAATTTTATAGTTTATATAATGGGAGATTAAAAATGGTAAAGTTAAAAGTACCGTATTCAAAGCAAGGAATGATTTTAGAAATACCTGAGAAACGTTTTACTGGTGTTTTGGAAGCAAAATCGGATAATTGTATAGAATGTAAAACTCAAGAAGAAATTGTTGAAGAATCTATGAATAATCCAATAGGCTCTCATTCACTAGAAGTGCTAGCTAAGGGAAAAAAGAATGTTGTCATAATTACGAGTGACCATACAAGACCTGTGCCAAGTAAAATAACTATGCCAATTATATTGAAACGAATTAGGAAGGTCAATCCAGACATAGATGTGAAAATTATAGTGGCAACTGGATTTCATAGGCCAAGTACAAGGGAAGAGTTAGTTTATAAAATGGGAGAAGAAATAGTAGATAATGAGGATATAGTTATGCACATATCTACTGATGACGAATCTATGTGTAAAGTGGGAGTACTACCTTCAGGTGGGGATTTATATATAAATAAACTAGCATATGAGGCAGAACTTTTAATAGCAGAAGGATTTATAGAACCACATTTTTTTGCAGGTTTTTCAGGTGGAAGAAAAAGTGTACTTCCAGGAATAGCATCTGCAAAGACTATAATGTACAACCATTGTAGTGACTTTATAGATAGTGATAATTCAAGAACTGGAAAATTAAAGCATAATCCTATTCATGAAGATATGGTATATGCAGCTAAAGTTGCGAAGTTAGCATTCATACTGAATGTTGTAATAGATAAAGATAAAAAGATAGTTGCATCCTTTGCTGGTGATGTCGAAAAAGCACACACTAAAGGTTGTGAATTTGTAACAGAGCTATCAAAAGTAAATTCCATAAAATCAGATATTGTTGTAACTACAAATGGAGGATATCCGCTAGACCAAAATATTTATCAAGCAGTTAAGGGGATGACAGCAGCAGAGGCAACTTGTAGGGATGGTGGAGTAATAATAATGATTGCAGCATGTAATGATGGTCATGGAGGCCAATCTTTTTATGAAAATGTAGCAAATGCAGATTCTCCAAAGCAATTATTAGAAAAAATTAGGAGTGTTGGTAGATGTGATACAATCCCAGACCAATGGGAGTTTCAGATATTAGCAAGAATATTATCTAAGTATACTGTGATAATGGTAACGGATAAATGTAATACTGAAATGATAAAGAAAATGCATATGAAGCATGCGTTTAATTTTAAAGAAGCTTTAGAAATGGCGACTAGTATAGTTGGTATAGATAGTAAGATAGTAGTTATACCTGATGGAGTGTCAGTTATAGTTAAATAAAAAAGGAGTGTACTTTATGGAAATTTTGACATGTATAAAACAAGTACCTGGAACAACTTCAGTAGAAGTTGATGAAACTACAGGAGTACTAAAGAGAGATGGAGTAGATTCAAAAATGAATCCTTATGACCTATATGCTTTAGAAACAGCACTTAGAATAAAACAAGAAAAAAAAGCTAATCTAAAAGTACTTAGTATGGGGCCTCCTCAAGCAAAAAAAGTAATAGAAGAGAGCTTTATGATGGGAGCTGATGAAGGAGCTTTAATAAGTGATAGAAGATTTGGAGGTGCAGATGTACTGGCTACTTCTTATACTATATCACAAGGCATCAAGAAGATGGGAAAGGTAGATTTAATAATATGTGGGAAACAAACTACTGATGGTGATACAGCACAGGTTGGACCTGAAATAGCTGAGTTTTTAGATATACCTCATGTTACTAATGTCACAAAATTGATTGATGTCAAAGAGAAAAGTATAGTTGTTGAAATAGATATGCCAAACGATTTACAAGTATGTGAGATTGAATATCCATGTTTAATAACTGTAGAAAAAGATATTTTTCAACCAAGACTACCTTCATTTAAATTAAAATTAGATACTAAAGAAAGAAAAATACCTGTATATAACTTAGATGATTTTGAAGACAAAGATGAAAACAACTATGGACTTAATGGTTCTCCTACTCAAGTTGTAAAAATATTTCCTCCAAAGCCAAATACAGATAAAAATATTGTAAGAGGAAATGCAGATGATTTAAGTTCTGCACTTATAAATAAATTAGAGGAATTAAAATTAGTTTAAGGAGGATTAATAAATGTCAAAGATAATTGTAAATCAAGATAAAATAACTGATTTAAAAGGAGTATTAGAAATATGTCCTTTTGGTGCTATAGAAGAAAAATCAGGGATAGTAGAAATAAGTGCTGGATGTAAGATGTGTAAGTTATGTGTCAAAAGTGGGCCAAAAGGTGCATTTGAATTTATAGAGAGTTGCAAAGTACAAATAAATAAAGAGGAATGGAGGGGAATTGCAGTATATGTGGAACATCACAATGGAAGCATACATCCTGTGACATATGAGCTTATAGGAAAAGCTCGTGAGATGGCATCAAAGATAAAACAACCTGTGTATTGTGTGTTTGTAGGAAAAGATATAAAAGATAAGTGTAATAATTTGATTTCTTATGGTGTGGATGAAGTATTCGTATATGATGAGGATGAATTTAAAGATTTCAGGATAGAACCATATGCAAAAGCAATAGAAAATTTTATAAAGAATATAAAGCCAACAATAATGCTAGTAGGTGGAACTACGCTAGGTAGGTCATTAGCTCCAAGGCTTGCTGCTAGATTTAGAACTGGTCTTACAGCCGATTGTACAATACTTGATATTCAATCAAATACTGATTTAGACCAAATAAGACCAGCATTTGGTGGAAATATAATGGCTCATATAAATACACCTAATAATAGACCACAATTTGCTACTGTAAGATACAAAATATTCTCAGTACCAGAAAAAGTGCAGAATGCTACAGGAAAGATTACTTTATGTCAAATAGAAAAAAAAGAGCTAAGCTCTAAGATTAAAGTATTGAGTGTAAAAGAAAAAAATAAAGAAGTTGGTTTAGAAGAAGCTGAAGTAATAGTTGTCGCAAGTAGGGCAATAAAGAAACAAGAAGATATGGAGATGATATATAAGTTAGCTGGTAAATTAAATGCTCAAGTAGCAGGAACAAGACCTGTAATAGAGGCAGGATGGATAGATGCCAAAAAACAAATAGGTCTTAGTGGTAGAACTGTAAAGCCTAAACTTATAATAACTTGTGGTGTATCTGGAGCTGTTCAATTTGTTGCAGGGATGCAAGGTGCTGATTATATAGTAGCTATAAATAAAGATGATAAGGCTCCTATACTTGATGTAGCGCATCTAGCTTTAATAGGTGATATTTATGATATTATTCCTAAATTGATTGAAAAGATAGAAAATAAAAAAGATGATAATCAAATATATATGGCATCAGCAGCCAAATAGGGGGATAGAAATGTACAAATTAATCGATAAAAAAGATATAGATTTTTTAATAGATACTTGTGGAGAAGAAAACGTAATAGTTGGAAGTGATATAAATGAAGATTTTTCACATGATGAACTTGGAGGGATTGAAAAATATCCTGAAGTTTTAGTAAATGTAGTTGAAACTGAACAAGTATCTAAAATAATGAAATACGCATATAAAAATAATATACCAGTTACACCAAGAGGTCAAGGAACTGGTCTTGTAGGTGCTGCTGTTGCCATAAAAGGTGGAATAATGATTAATCTGTGTAAAATGAATAAGATACTTGAAGTTGATTATGAAAATTTAACATTAACGGTAGAACCAGGAGTATTGTTGATGACAATAGGTCAATATGTTCAAGATAGAGATTTGTTTTATCCACCTGACCCAGGTGAAAAAAGTGCTACAATTGCTGGTAATATAAACACTAATGCAGGTGGGATGAGAGCAGTAAAATATGGTGTTACAAGAGATTATGTAAGAGGTCTTGAAGTTGTATTGCCAAATGGAGAAATTATAAATGTAGGTGGAAAAGTGGTTAAAAATAGTTCAGGATATAGTATAAAGGACTTATTAGTTGGCTCAGAAGGAACTTTAGGAATAGTCACTAAAGCTATATTAAAATTGCTTCCACTGCCAAAGAAAAGTATAAGTTTACTTATACCATTTCCAAATTTATCAATGGCAATCGAGACTGTTCCTAAAATAATAAAGTCAAAGTCAATACCAACAGCTATAGAATTTATGGAAAGAGATGTAATACTAGCAGCAGAAGAATTTTTAGGTAAGAAGTTTCCAGATAATACATCAGATGCTTATCTTCTACTTACATTTGATGGAAATAGCACTGAAGATATAGAAAAAGAATATGAAAAGGTAGCTAAATTATGTCTAGAAAATGGTGCATTAGATGTATTTATATCAGATACACAGGAAAGAAATGATTCTATATGGTCAGCTAGAGGGGCCTTTTTAGAGGCTATAAAGGCATCTACAACACAAATGGATGAATGTGATGTCGTTGTTCCAAGAGATAAGATAGCAGAGTTTATAAGATATACTCATGAGCTTCAAGATGAATTAAAAATAAGAATAAAAAGTTTTGGTCATGCAGGAGATGGAAATCTACACATATATATTTTAAAAGATGGTATGGATGATAATACATGGAAGACAAGATTAAAAGAAACTTTTGACTGTATGTATAGAAAGTCCAGAGAACTTAGTGGTCAAGTTTCTGGCGAACATGGTATAGGGTATGCTAAAAAAGAGTACTTACATGAATCAAATTCAGATGCTTATATGATGCTAATTAAAAATATAAAGTTAGCTTTTGACCCCAAAAATATTTTGAATTCAGGAAAAATATATTAAACATACCAATAATGTAATATTTTAAAACTTACTTTTAAATGACAGCATAAATTGTAAAAGTTTTAGGATGGCAATATTTACTTAAATTTAGAAATTAGCATAATATTTAAGTTGATGTTGCAATCCTAAAAGTATGTGCAAATAGATTCAAATGAGATTATTGTGTTTATATAAAGTATTAATAAAATAGTTTTTTATAAATATTTTTTATTTTAAGAATCTATTTTACATAGACTGGATGAGTATAAAAATCCATAGGACCTTTTATTAAGTCTTTATTATTTTTATAATATACTGAGTCATATATATTTGTAGATTTTATATCATAATTTATGAGTGTTTTAAAAATTACATCATCTAATGAAAATGATATATTTGAAAATTTGTTTATTATTTCTATTTCAGATTTATTTTTTACTTCCTTTAGAACTTCTCTGCCTTTATCATTAAAAGCAAGTATTCTTACATAAGGAATAGTATCTATGTTTTTTACAAGTTGCATATCACTTTTTTTAATACCTAATAATATATTGTTTAAAGTTCGTTTAATTTTGGTTAAAGTATATCGTTTAGATTTAATTGATAATTGCAGTTCATATAAAGATTTAGATGTAAAAATATCTTTGTAGATTTTATTTTCTATACCTTCATTTACTTCAAAATAATCTTTTAAATTGTCTATATCTCTAAGTATAATGGTCTTTAAAGTATCAAAGAAAAAATCATCAAACATAGGCAAAAAGCCATTATCTATTTTTTCATTTAGGATATTATAAGTCTTTTTTGGAATAACATTTTTTAAGTGAAAAAGACTATTATTTTCTTTAAGTGAAGTTCTTATAGCAGTAGCAGAACAAATATTACTATTAATTTCTTCAGAATTGTATTCTGACTGAACTCTAGAGATAGTAAATGGTTTTATATCACTATTTAGGTGGATAAGATTTTTTATATATTCTATACCAAGTATATTATTTGATGAATTTAATGTTTTTGATAATTGTTCCTTTGAATAATTCTCCATGAATTCATTTTTTTTGCATTGATGTATATAATCAAAAAGTGCATTAGCTCTAGCTGTTGGAAATAACAGGCCCTCATCTAAATGTTTTTTTAAGAATAGCTTAAAGTCATCTGGTTCACTTGCTAAAATTTCTGCAATATTGTAAAGAATTTCTGTATTTCCTTCTTCACTACCAAAACATACAGAATCTATACAGTTTAGTGAATTTAAAATTGTTATGGCACCATGAGAAAAAATTTCAGCACTTTGGCAAGCAAATAGAGTTGGTAATTCTATAACTAAGTCTATACCATTTTCGACAGCAATTTTTGCTCTAGTATATTTATCAAATAAAGCTGGTTCGCCCCTTTGTAGAAAGTTTCCACTCATTATTGCTACAGTATGTGTTGCATTTGTTTTTTCTATAGATTTAGATAAGTGATATATATGTCCATTATGAAATGGGTTGTATTCAACTATTAATCCAAGTACATTCATAAAATACTCCTTCTATCTTTAGTTATTTTTATATATATCTTAATTTATTAAAATGTATATAAAATTTAAATTTTTAATTATAAAACTAAAAAACGTAAAAAAAGTTATAAAAATGTAGAAATACTACATAATAAAAAACTAGTTAAATGTTATTAAAATAACTTTATTAGAGCTTTATATTATATTATTATAGCAAATGGGAAAGAATAATCTACA
>NZ_JBJOCA010000008.1:0-134232 GCF_045898275.1 Clostridioides sp. GD02404 | reverse complement strand
TATATATATGTTGAGTATAGGAACAAAAGCACCAGAATTTACATTAGAAGATAAAGATGGAAATAAAGTAAGTATGTCAGATTTTAAAGGAAAAAAAGTAGTAGTATATTTTTATCCTAAAGATAATACACCAGGTTGCACACGCCAAGCTTGTGCTTTTAGAAACGCGTATGATGGGTTTAAAAAGGATGATGTACAAGTTATTGGTATAAGTAAAGATAGTATAAAATCACATCAAAAATTTGCAGAAAAACATGAACTGCCATTTATTTTACTTTCTGATCCTGATTTAGTTGCTATTAAAGCCTTTGATGTATGGAAAGAGAAAAAAATGTATGGAAAAACTGCATTGGGAGTTGTGCGAGCAACATATATCATAGATGAAAATGGAATTATTGAAAAGGTATTTGAAAAAGCAAAGCCAGATACAAATGCACAAGAAATTCTTGAATATTTGGAAAAACAGGAGTAATAGAAATTTATGATTATAATGTTATCACCAGCTAAAAATATGAAGCATGTAGAAACATTTGGTAGAGAATTAAGTTTGCCTTGTTTTATAGATAATGCAAAAGAAATAGTGGAGAATATAAAAATATTTAGTATAGAAGATTTAAAAAACAAGATGAAAATCAATGAAAAACTAGCTACATTAAATAAAAATAGATTTGAGAGTATTAAGTTTGATAGATTTGGGAGTCCTGCAATCTTAACTTATGATGGAATGCAATATAAAAACATAGAAGCACATAGTTTTACAAAGGAAGATGAAGAATTTGCAGATGGTTGTATTCGAATCATAAGTGGATTGTATGGAGTTATAAAACCATATGACAGCATATATGAATATAGATTAGAAATGCAGACAAAATTACAGATACAAGAATTTAAGAATTTATATGAATATTGGGGAAATAGCATATATAAAGAACTAATTAAAGAAAAAAAGGCTATCGTCAATCTGACATCAAATGAATACAGTAAATCCATAGAAAAATTTATTAAAGATAGTGATACATATATTACATGTACTTTTAAAGTAAGTAAAAATGGTAAATTGAAAGTTGAATCTACACAAGCAAAGAAAGCTAGAGGAATGATGGTAAAATATATTGTAAAAAATAGAGTAAGAGATATTGAGGAACTAAAGAAGTTCGATTTAGGTGGATATAAGTATCAAGAAAAGCTATCTGATAGTGGTGAATATGTATTTGTAAAAGAGTAGATAGTTTTAAATATTAAATAGTATTGTTAAATTTAGGTAAAATATGCTTATTGTGTATTGAATTGAGCTTAATTTTAAAATATAATTATTCTTAAATCAAAAAAAGAAAGGAGTGATCTTCCAAAATGGAAAATCACAAACAGATGCCTTGGCATTCAAGAGCAACACATGAAATTTTAGAAAGTCTAGATTCATCAGAAGAGGGGCTCACCGATACCGAGGCGGAAAAACGGATTAAAGAGAATGGTTTAAATGAACTGAGAAAAAAACCACCTAGAACAACTTTACAAATGCTTTGGAGTCAAATTACAGATGCTATGGTTTTAATCTTAATAGGTGCAGCCATATTATCTTTGATATTTGGAGAATTTACAGAAGCTTTTGTAATACTAATAATTGTAACAGTAAATGCAGTTATTGGAATCGTTCAAGAGAAAAAAGCAGAATCATCATTAGAAGCACTAAAAAATATGAATTCACCTATAGCTCGTGTTATGCGTGAGGGTGAAGAAAGTGTTATTCCAGCAAGCAATCTTGTAGTAGGAGATATTGTTTTTTTAGAAGATGGGGCGATGGTTCCAGCAGACCTTCGTTTGATAGAGACATCAAGTTTAAAAATTCAAGAAGCTTCATTAACGGGAGAATCTGTTCCATCAGAAAAAGACTCAGATACAATCTTACCTGAAGAATGTGTATTAGGAGACCGTAGCAATATGGCTTATACATCCTCAATCGTCACATATGGTAGAGGTGTAGGTGTTGTAGTTGCAACTGGTATGGATACAGAAGTGGGTAACATAGCACATCTTTTAGATTCACAAGATGATTTTGATACTCCTATAAAACGTAAACTTAATACTGTTGGAAAGACATTAAGTGTAATAGGTATTATTGTATGCGTTGTTATATTTGCAATAGGTGCATTTTATCAGAGACCTCTCTTGCCAATGTTTATGATTGCAATTTCCCTTGCCATATCAATTATTCCAGAGGGATTACCTGCAACAGCTACTATTGTAATGGCTTTAGGCGTACAACGTATGGCTAAAAGAAATGCTTTAATTAGAAAATTACCTGCTGTTGAAACACTAGGAGGAGCTACAGTAATATGTTGTGATAAAACTGGTACATTAACTTTAAATAAGATGACTGTTACACATATTGCTGTAAATGGAGATTTTGAATCTGGGAAAGTTACATCAATAGATACTGCATCTGAAAAACATCCACTAGTATATAAAGAGATTGTTTATGCTGGTGCACTTTGTAATGATGCATGTATTAATCCAGATAAAACAGATGAAATATTAGGTGACCCAACAGAGGGTGCATTAATTTTTATGGCTAATAAATTTGGAATAGATCAAGAAGCTCTTGAAGAAGAATATCCACGTGTATTTGAACAGCCTTTTGATTCTGATAGAAAATGTATGACAACTGTTCATAATATAGATGGAAAGATTACTGCTTATACTAAAGGTGCAGTAGATGAAATTCTTGACTTATGTACTAAAATATTAACATCAAAAGGCGAAAGAAATATTACCGAATTGGATAAAAAGAATATACACGAATTATGTCTTACTATGTCTAAAGATGCATTGCGTGTACTTGGTTTTGCGAAGCGTGAGATTTCATCTATACCAAAAGAAGATAATGAAAATATAGAATATGATTTGACATTTATAGGTATGGTTGGTATGATTGACCCTCCAAGAACTGAGGTAATTGATGCAGTAAATACTTGTAAAGAAGCAGGTATAAGAACTATAATGATAACTGGTGACCATAAAGTTACTGCCACAACAATAGCTCATGAATTAGGAATATGGAATGAAGGAAATACTGTTATATCTGGTGATGAACTTGATAATTTAAGTGATGATGAGCTAGATGAGGCTGTTAAAAATGCTACAGTATTTGCACGTGTGTCCCCTTTTGATAAACTTAGAATTATACAATCTCTAAAAAGAATTGGAGAAGTGCCAGCAATGACTGGAGATGGAGTAAACGATTCTCCTGCTTTAAAATCTGCTGATATTGGTATAGCTATGGGGATAAGTGGTACAGACGTTGCAAAAGATTCTTCTGATATGATTTTAATGGATGATAGCTTTACAACAATTGCTTATGCAATAAAAGAAGGTAGACGTGTATATAGAAATATACAGAAAGTTATACAATTCTTACTTGTTGGTAATATAGCAGAGATACTTACATTGTTTGTTGCAATATTATTAAATTGGGACACTCCACTTCTTGCAGTTCATATTTTGTGGGTAAACCTTGCAACTGCTACACTTCCAGCCCTTGCGCTTGGAGTTGACCCACCAAGTAGAAATATAATGAAGCATCAGCCAGTGAAATCAACAACCTTATTTGAAAAAAATCTTATACAAAGAGTAGTTACTCAAGGTATATTTGTGGCAATAATGACTATTTTAGCATATAAAATTGGTCTTAATATAGAAAATCATGCTGTAGGTCAAACAATGGCATTTTGTGTATTAGCATTTTCACAAATGTTAAGAGCATTTAGTCAGCGTTCAAATACAGATTCCATGTTTAATAAAAATAATGGTAAGAATCCATTTCTTTTAATTTCATTTTTAACTTCTGCATTATTAATAGCAGTAATACTATTTGTACCTGTCTTTAGAAATGCATTCAGTTTAACTATTTTAAATGGTTCAGAATGGCTCATAACAATCATTCTAGCTACAATGTCTGTAGTTCAAGTAGAAGTCGGAAAAGTTATTAAAAGAAAAATTTCAAAAAAATAGTTGACAAAATTAGGAAAAATATATAAGATATAAAACATAGAAAAATTAAATAAATCTTATCCAGAGAGGTGGAGGGACTGGCCCTATGAAACCCGGCAACCAGTATATTTATATACATTGGTGCTAAATCCTGCGGCGAAAGCTGAGAGATGAGTATAATTAAGCTTATACAGAGCCTGAGTTATATACTCAGGCTTTATTTATTTTAAATCTCATCTGGTAAATAGTTTAATTTTTTTTACTAAAATATAAGGGGGATACAAAAATGTATAACAAAGAAACAATATGTGTGCAAGGAAATTATAAACCAGGAAATGGAGAACCAAGAGTCTTACCTTTATATCAAAGTACAACTTTTAAATATAGTAGTATAGACCAACTTGCTGACCTATTTGATTTGAAAGTTGATGGACATATGTATTCAAGAATAAGTAATCCAACTGTTCAAGCCTTTGAAGAAAAAATAAGTTTGTTAGAAGGGGGAGTATCTTCTGTGGCTGTATCATCAGGTCAATCCGCAAATATGTTAGCTGTTTTAAATGTATGTAAATCAGGAGATAGTATACTTTGTTCTTCAAAAGTATATGGAGGGACATTCAATTTATTGGGACCTAGTCTTAAAAAATTTGGAATAGATTTAATATCATTTGATTTAGATTCAAGTGAAGATGAAATAGTAAAACTTGCAAATGAAAATACTAAAGTTGTGTTTGCAGAAACACTTGCGAATCCAACTCTTGAAGTTATAGATTTTGAAAAAATAGCAAATGTGGCTAAGAGAGTTAATGTTCCATTTATAGTTGATAATTCACTAGCATCTCCAGTGCTTTGCAATCCTCTAAAATATGGGGCAAACATAGTTACTCATTCTACTACAAAGTATTTAGATGGGCATGCTTCAAGTGTTGGAGGGATTATAGTAGATGGTGGAAACTTCAATTGGGATAATGGAAAGTTTCCAGAGTTAGTTGAACCAGACCCAACATATCATGGAATAAGCTATACTCAAAAATTTGGAAATGCTGCATATGCAACTAAGGCGCGAGTTCAACTACTTAGAGATTATGGAAATTGTTTAAGCCCATTTAATGCATATCTTACTAATTTAAATGTTGAAACACTTCACCTTAGAATGGAGAGACACAGTGAAAATGCACTTAAAATAGCTAAGTTTTTAGAAAAACACGAAAATGTAGATTGGATTAACTATCCAGGACTTGAAGATAACAAGTATTATGAGAATGCCAAAAAGTATCTATCAAAAGGATGTAGTGGAGTTTTATCATTTGGAGTAAGAGGTGGATTAGAAAATGCCAAAAAATTTGTGGAAAAATTACAGATAGCATCTTTAGTTACACATGTTTCAGATGTAAGAACATGTGTTATACATCCAGCTTCAACTACTCATAGACAGTTAACAGAAGAACAATTAATTGCATCTGGAGTATTACCTTCACTAATAAGATTGTCCGTTGGAATAGAAAATGTAGAGGATTTAATAGCTGATTTAAATCAAGCTTTAAATTTCTAATAGTCTAAGAGAAAGAGAAGTGAAAAGATATGGCTTTAATACTACCAAAAGGATTACCTGTTATTAATAAATTATTGGATGAAGGAATAGATGTAATTTACAAAGAAGATTTTAATAAAGAATTAAAATATGAAGAGAATATAGATACAAAGATAGCTATATTGAATCTAATGCCTATAAAGATGGATACAGAATTAGATTTACTTAGAAGAATAGATAAAACAGGATTTAATGTATCTGTGGAATTTATTAAAATCTCAACAAGAGAAAGTAAGAGAGTATGCAATGAGTATGTTAAGGATTTTTATAAAACATTTGATGAAGCCAAAGAAGAACACTTTGATGGTTTTATAATAACAGGAGCTCCAGTTGAACAAATGGAGTTTGAAGAAGTTGATTATTGGAATGAACTAGAAGAAATTATGGATTATTCTAAAAGAAAAACTAAATCTACATTATATATATGTTGGGCAGCTCAAGCAAGTCTTTACAAATACTACAATGTAAAAAAACTTCCATTAAGTCAAAAATGTTTTGGAGTATTTAAGCATAAAGTAGATAAAAATAGTAAAATAGTAGATGGATTTGAAAAAGAATTTTTTGCTCCACATTCAAGACACACTACTATAAATACTGAAGCTCTAAGAAATAATAAAGAATTGAGTATTGTAAGCCATTCTAAAGAAGCTGGTCCTTATATAATTACAAACTCAAGAGATGTATTTGTAATGGGGCATGGTGAATATGATAAGTACACTCTTGATAAGGAATATAAGAGGGATATAGACAAGGGAGATGAAATATCAATACCTCAAAACTATTATACGAATAATGACCCTTCACAAGAGCCAACTGTCAAATGGAAAAAACATTCTGAGTTATTGTTTAGAAATTGGATAAAAAACTATCTACTACAATAAATTTGAGATGCTATATAAAAATAATTAAATAAGATATAGAAAATGATAGGTATAGAGATAGTCTTAATGATTCTTTATACCTTATTATTTTTTAAAAAATTTGACATTATAATAGTAGTTTTATATAATAAAACTAAACCGACTGACGGTCTATTGAAAGGAGAAAACATATGAGAATTGTAAAAGACCCTGAAGAACGTAAAGCTGAAATATTAGATACAGCTGAAATGCTTTTTTGTACTAAAGGGTATTCGAAAACTACTATAAATGATATTTTAAATGAAATTGGAATTGCAAAGGGTACTTTTTATTACTACTTTAAATCCAAAGAAGAAGTAATGGATGCAATTATAACTAGAATTATAGATAATGATATAAATGTGGCAAAAAAAATTGCTTTAAATCCAGAAATTCCAGTGCTTGAAAAATTCTTTCAGATATTGATGTCTCAAAGACCTAGTGTTGGAAATAATAAAGAAAAAGTAATTGAACAATTCCATTTACCAAACAATGCAGAAATGCATCAAAAGACAATAGTTAAAACTATTCTAAACTTTACACCAATCTTAGCAGAGGTAGTAGAACAAGGAGTAAGAGAAGGAGTATTCAATACAAAGTATCCAAAAGAAACGATAGAGTTTTTGATTGCTTCTTCTGAGTGTATATTTGATGAATCAATGTTCAATTGGAATAAAGATGAAATGTTACAAAAAACAGAGGCTTTTGTTTATATTATGGAAACAACCTTAGGTGCAGATAAAGGTAGTTTTGATTTTGTACATGATATGATAATAAAGAATTAAGTTTTTGCACTATTTATTATTATATTTTGATTTTTAGTCATACTATATTTGAGATAATTAGTTGTAATGGGATTAAAAAGTGAGAAATCGGTGTAAAATATATACATCGATTTTTCATTAAAAATATATTATATAAAATTAGATATCAATAAGAAATGATATTTATAACTGAAGTTACAATATTGTAATTGACAATAAATACTTAATACTATAATATTTAATACATTAAATATTATAGTATTAAGTATTTATTAGTGAGATACGCTTAAGTCTAAGGTTAATATTCAGTAAAATAAAGCATTTTTGTAGGGAGAGTTTGTATGGATGAGATAAGTTTTAAGAAAGAGTTATTGGAATTGACTAGAGATATAAATATTAAATTTGCAACTTTATTGAGCCAATTTTATCAACCACTTGGTATTACAGCAGTGCAAGCCTTGATTCTATCAGAACTATGTGAACATGGAGAGAAAAAAATAAGTGATTTAGGAAAAAATTTAAATATGACAAACAGTAATGTATCAGTAATATGTCAGAGACTTGAAAAGAATGGTTTTTTAAATCGTATAAGAGATATGGAAGACCAAAGAATTGTAAAAGTAAGGCTTACAAATAAATCACTAGATATACAGGAGAGTATTTCAAGCAGTATCTTTGATGATTATTTTGAAAATATGACTAGTGAAAAATTGCAAGATATGGAAGATATAATAGAAGGTTTAGAGAAGTTAAATAAGCTTTTAACTTACATTGATTGCAAATAACATAAAAAATAATTTAAAGGAGAATAAAATTATGGATGAACATAAACCACAGAAAAGGTCTGGTCTCTATTATTATACAATAATAATAATAGTAGTAATGTTTTTAAATGCTTTAATATTTCCAAGTCTAATGGATAAAAAAATGGTTGAGATTGACTATGGGAAGTTTCTTACAATGTTGGATACAGGAAAAGTAAAATCTGTTGAGATAGAAAATAATAGAATAGCAATAAGTCCATCTAGTAGTAAGGATAAGAATATATACATAACTGGTAGAATGGATGACCCAGAATTGGTAGATAGATTGAAAAATGCGAAAGTAGAGTTTAATAAGGTTATTCCTAAGGAAAACTCACCACTTTTAAGTATTTTACTTACATGGATAATACCTATAGGTATTCTTATGCTATTTGGTAATTTAATGATGAAATCAATGCAAAAGCGAATGGGTGGCAACAGTATGCAGTTTGGAAAGAGCAATGCCAAAATGTATGTATCTGCTCAAAGTGGAAAAAGATTTAATGATGTTGCTGGTCAAGATGAGGCAAAAGAAGCTTTAAGTGAGATAGTAGATTTCTTACACAATCCAGAAAAATACAAGAAGATAGGAGCACAAATGCCTAAAGGTGCGCTTTTAGTAGGGCCTCCAGGTACAGGAAAAACACTTCTTGCAAAAGCTGTAGCAGGAGAAGCAAATGTTCCATTTTTCTCAATATCTGGTTCTGAATTTGTTGAGATGTTTGTAGGAATGGGAGCATCTAGAATTCGTGATTTATTTAAACAAGCAAAAGAAAAAGCTCCATGTATAGTCTTTATAGATGAGATTGATACTATTGGGAAAAAGCGTGATAATGGAAGTGGATTAGGTGGAAATGATGAACGTGAACAAACTTTGAATCAGTTGTTAAGTGAGATGGATGGTTTTGATGGTGGAATAGGTGTAGTAATACTTGCTGCTACAAATAGACCTGATAGTCTTGATAAAGCATTACTTCGTCCAGGAAGATTTGATAGACGTATACCAGTTGAACTTCCAGACCTTGGAGGACGTGAAGCTATATTAAAGGTGCATGCTCAAAATGTAAATGTAAGCTCAGATATAGATTATAATGCAGTTGCGAGGTCTACATCAGGTGCTTCAGGTGCAGAACTTGCAAATATTGTTAATGAAGCAGCACTTTTAGCTGTTAAATCGGGCAGAGATATAGTAGAACAACAGGATTTTGATGAATCTGTCGAAACTGTAATTGCTGGATATCAACGTAAAGGAGCTGTAATTTCAGATAAGGAAAAGAAAATTATAGCTTATCATGAAATAGGTCATGCACTTGTTGCTGCTATGCAAAAACATTCTGCTCCTGTCCATAAGATTACTATAATACCTAGAACTTCAGGTGCATTGGGTTATACTATGCAAGTTGCAGAAGATGAGAGTGTACTTATGTCTAAAGAAGAAGCAATTGATAAAATAACTACATTTACAGGAGGTCGTGCTGCTGAAGAGGTTATTTTTAATACTTGTACATCAGGAGCCTCAAATGATATAGAGCAAGCTACAAAAATTGCAAGAGCTATGGTTACTCGTCTTGGTATGAGTGAAGAGTTTGATATGGTTGCTCTAGAGACAATAAGTAATCAATATCTAGGAGGAGATACTTCTCTTGCTTGTTCTTCAGACACTGCTGCCAAAATTGATGAAGAAGTATTTAGAATAATAAAAACTTGCCATAAAAATGCAACTGAAATTTTAGAAAACAATATTGAAAAACTTCATGAACTTGCTGAATATTTATTAGAAAAAGAAACTATTACAGGTGATGAGTTTATGGAAATACTTAATTTACAATAAAATAATTATTTAATGATTTAGGATAAAATCCTTTTAGATTTACTAAAAAGTGGTATAGCATTTATAAATGTTATACCACTTTTTAATATTCAAATTTATTGGTATGGATGGATAACTGACATCGCTCTTATAGCTATCATATGTATATTTGTTCATATACAGCCTGTTCTTGGTACACTGGTAGAGTTTTTTAAGCTTATTATGACAGTGAAAAAGAGTATTATATGATTGGCTTATTCGAAAAAAATAGATTGTCAATTAAATATATTACTAATAAGTGTTGGAGTGATTATATAGGTGGAACACTAACAGGTTCTTATGATGATTTTTTTATATTAAATTTAAATCTTTACATAATCTTAATCATTAAAAATACATTTTAACTACAATTTTATACCAAAATTGATAATATAATAATAATGAAAGGTGTAAGGAGGTTGTTTAATGGACAGACCAAACCCTGATATACTGTTAGAAAAAATTAAAAATGAAGAAAATAAATTGAGTAGAGGTCAATTAAAAATATTTTTTGGTTATGCAGCAGGAGTAGGGAAGACTTATTCTATGTTGGAATCTGCACAAAATTTGAAAAAAGTAGGTGTAGATGTAGTAGTTGGATATATTGAACCACACACAAGACCAGAGACATTAGCTTTACTTGAGGGATTAGAAATTCTTCCTGTAAAGGAGATAGAATATAAATCTATAAAACTAAAAGAATTTGATTTAGATGCTGCTTTGGCAAGAAAGCCAGATGTTATATTGGTAGATGAGTTTGCACATTCTAATGTCACTGGGCTAAGACATACAAAAAGGTGGCAAGATATAGAAGAATTATTGTTAGCAGGTATAAATGTATATACCACTGTAAATGTTCAACACTTAGAAAGTCTAAATGACATTGTTGAAATAATTACAAATGTATCAGTTAAAGAAACTATACCAGATAAGTTTTTAGATACTAATACACAATTGGAACTTATTGATGTTGAACCTGATGTACTTCTTGAAAGATTCAGTGAAGGTAAAATATATAAGAAAGAACAAGCAATTAGAGCAAAAGACAATTTTTTTATAAAAGATAATTTAGTTGCCCTTAGAGAGATTGCCCTTAGAAAGACGGCAGAACGAGTAAATAAAGAAGTACAAATGACTAGATTATCAAAAGGTGATGTAAGCGTAATACCTACATCAGATACACTGCTTGCATGTATAAGCCCCTCTCCATCCTCTGCAAAAGTCATTAGAACTGCATCTAGAATATCAGACAGTACATTTGCAAAATGGATAGCTTTATATGTTGAAACTCCAAATACAGCAAGATTACCTTTACAAGAGCAAAAACAATTACAAAACAATTTAAAACTTGCCAAGAAATTAGGTGGTGAAATAATTGTTTTACATGGTGAAGATGTAATTGAACAGATACTTAGGATTGCAAAGCTTAGAAACGTAACAAAAATTGTAATAGGTAGAAATCATTCAAATAATAAAAAACTTAATAAGAAATTTAAAAAAGATATAGTTGACAAATTAATAGACGAAGTGGATTATATAGATATACATATAATACCTTATAAATTTGCTTCAGAAGTTAAATATAAACCTAAAAAAGATAAACTATCAATAAAATCAAAATTTAAAATTAGTAAGGTCGATTTTATCAAACTTATGATTGTTACTTTAATGATAAGTATCTTAGCATATGTAGTACAAAGTCTTGGATTTATAAGAGAAAATATACTGCTAATATATATGTTAGGAGTAGTTTTAGTTTCAATGTGGACTAAAGGATATAGCACAGGTATAGTGAGTTCTGTGTTAAATATAATCCTGCTAAATTATTTTTTTACAGCACCAATATATACATTATCAATAGCTGATTCAAACTATATAGTTACATTAGTTGTATTTTCGATAGTTGGTATAATAACTAGTACACTTACATCTAAGGTACAACATGAAGCAGAAACAGCTGCTAAAAGAGAAGAAAATACAAAAATGATATACCAAATAATAAAGGGATTTTTGAGGTTATCAAATAAAGATGATATAGTAAATAAGGGGATAGAGCTTTTATCTCTTAGTTTGAGTAGAGATGTAGTTTGTTATTTAAGTGTAGATAAGCATAAAAAATCAAAGTTATATAAAAAAAATGCTTCTAACAAAGATAAAAATAATTTAGATAGTGACGATGAAAAAGCTGTTGCAAGTTGGGTTTTATCCAATTCAACAGTGGCAGGTAGTGATACAGATACACTTCCAGGTTCAAAGGGGTATTATATACCAATAGTAGGTATGAATTTAACTTTAGGGGTTGTTGGGATATCATGTATTGATTCGAAATTAGATGCAGAAGACATAAATTTAATTGAAACAATAATAGCTCAAATGGCAATAGCTCTTGACAGAGAAATTCTATCAGAAGCAAAAGAAAATACCAATCTTGAAATAGAGAGAGAAAGATTAAGAAGTAATCTTCTAAGAGCAGTTTCCCATGACCTTAGAACTCCATTAGCAGGAATATCTGGAGCAGTAAGTACGATTATAAAAAATAAAGGTACTATAGGTCAAGATATAATAGATGAATTACTTAGTGGTGTATATGAAGATACTCAATGGTTAATAAGACTTGTTGAAAATTTACTTAGCATGACTAAAATAGATGAAGGAAAATTAGAAGTTAAAAAACATTCTGAACTTGTTGAAGAGGTTATCTCAGAAGCATTGCAAAAAATTAAAAAAAGAATTGAGAATGCAATTATAGATATTAATATACCAGAACAAATACTATTTGTTCCTATGGATGCAAAATTGGTAGAGCAAGTTTTAATTAATTTGATAGATAACTCTTTAAAATATTCAAAAGAAGATTGTAAGATAAATATAAATGTATATGAAGAAGAAGATTATGTTTGGTTTGAAGTATCTGACAATGGTCCTGGTATATCAAAAGAATTGAAAAAGCATGTTTTTGATAGATTTTTTACAGGAGAAGAAGGTTCTAAGGATTCTAGAAAAGGTGTTGGACTTGGATTATCAATTTGTAAATCAATAATTCAAGCTCATAAAGGTGAAATTATGGTAGAAAATAATAGAGATAAAGGTTCAACTTTTAAATTTAGTTTGCCTAAGGAAAATGAATAATGTCAAATTTTGAAATTTATTTTTGGAGGAAGAAATGAGTAAAAAACTTATATTATTAGTAGAGGATGATAAGACAATAAGAAAATTTATATCTACTGCGCTTTTGACACAAGATTACGATGTCAAGGAAGCTATAACTGGTAAAGAAGGAATATCGATTGCTGTTTCATATTCTCCAGATGTCGTTCTTTTGGATTTAGGGTTAGAAGATATGGATGGAATAGAGGTAATAAAAGCTATTAGACAATTTTCAAAGATACCAATAATTGTAGTTTCCGCAAGAGAACAAGATAGAGAAAAGGTAGAAGTATTTGATGCAGGAGCGGATGATTATTTAACAAAACCATTTTCGATAGTAGAATTATTGGCTAGAGTTAGAGTAGCACTTAGACATTCACAGATGGAGTTACAACAAAAAGAAGAAGTTAAATCTACTTTTGAAGTAGATAAATTATTGATTGATTTTGATAAAAGAAGAGTTATAGTTGATGATAATGAAGTCCATTTGACACCTATTGAATATAATATTCTTTCATTACTTGCAAAACATCATGGAAAAGTACTTACTCATAATTTTATAATAAAAGAGATATGGGGTAGTATTATTGGAAATGAAACTAAGTCTTTAAGGGTTTTTATGGCAACATTAAGGAGAAAAATAGAAAAGCAACCTGCTGACCCAAGGTATATAATTACAGAGGTTGGTGTAGGATATAGATTAAATGATGAATAGATGTTATGTATATTAATTATCAGATTGAATATTTAATGTATATTATAATTATATAATTTAGTTAAAAATAAGAATGAAGTGTATATGCTATTGTTAGTTTAGTATATGCATTTTATTTTTTATTTTTTAAGTATCAATAATTTTTTAGTATTAATAATACGAAATATGATTTAAAATAAATACATGGTATAATTTGTGGTAAAGATTTTAATTAAACAATAAAAATATTTAACCCTTGTCTTATAATAAATTTAACATAAATATTAAATAATAATTATTAAAATAGTGTAAAATAATTACAATAATCATTATAGAAAATTTTTGAAATGTAAATTGAAGTTTAGGAGTAGATGTATGTATATACTGAATTTAAATACAAGAGAAATTATTGAAGATTTTAGTGAAAAATTTTATACAGCAGAAAATTCTTATCTTATATTAAGTGCTCCAAAAAATTTAAAATTGCTCAAAGAAATCTTGGATATAGATGAGATAACTTTTAATGATTGTCTTAAGTTTGATGAAATAACGAAACTTGATTTATTTGATAATTACGATTTTTTGAGTTTAAATACATTTGAATTAAGAGATGGAGAGGCTGTTATAGAAGAAGTAAATATGTATTTATCAGATAATTTTATATTAGTTGTAGTAAATGAGGAACATTTTTTATTTGAATTTGTAAAAAGTATTATTTTTAAAAATTCTCAACTTGAAAAAAACCCAGTTATAAACCTATTTAAAATAAACTATTTAATTTTTAGAGAGGTTATAAAAAATGGTTTTGAGTCCTTGGAAAAAGTTGAAGAATTAATTCTTCAAATAGAAGATGAGATGATGGATAATATTCATAAAAATCATGTATCTAGAATAAGTGATGTAAGGTGTCTAACAAGGACTATAGTTAAGAATACGAGACCTCTTTTATATATTGGTGACAGAATAGTAAAAGAAAATATAAGGTATTTGAAGTATTCCAATGTAAAAAAATATAATCTTGAAAATTTTCAAGGTATAGATTTTGGAATTGATAAATTATATAATTTTGCATTATCAACACGAGAATTAGCTGATAAACTATTAGATATATACTCTTCTAGAGTAGGTGAAAGAACAAACCATCTAATTACAAAATTAACTTTACTAACAGCTATATCTGCACCACTTACAATTATAACTGGTATATATGGAATGAACTTTAGATACATGCCAGAATTAAATTGGGTCTATGGATATCCAGCAACTTTACTCTTTATGTTATGTATAATTTTTGTTGGAATTGTAATATTTAAAATAAAAAAACTATTGTAAAGAGCAGATGATTTTTAAATGATTTTGTAAAAATGCAACAATTAAGAAACTAATTTAAGAAAATGAAAAAATATTTTAAATTAAAAATATTTATAGAAAATATTGACAATTATATTTTCTTTGCTATAATTATTAAACAAGAAGAATAATAAATTATAAAAATGGAGGAGAATACTATGAAAGGAATATTAAAAGAACTAACAGCAAAACTTTATAGCTTTTATTACTTTATGTTCTGGGGCTTTTATTTTAGCGCTGGCTATTTCTTTTACAAAAATACATGTAGTTCCTTTCTGGTGAGGCCTTGTTTTAATGATTTTGAGCATAAGTAAATTTTATAAAAATTGTTGTTTTGTATATTTATATAAGATTTAATGCTTAATAGATTATTTTAGAGAACTCATTAGTGAGTTCTCTTTTTTATTTTAAATATAAAACTATAATATTGGGAGGTAGTAAAAATGATAGTAGTATTAAAAATGGGAGCAGATAAAAGTGAAGTTAAGAAGTTGATAGAAGCTATTGGAAGAGAAGGAGTAGAAGTTAATCCTATAGATGGGACAGAACTAACTGTTTTAGGTTTAGTTGGAGACACTAGTAAAATAGATGCTAAAAGAATAGAGGCAAATAAAATAGTTGAAAAAGTTATGCATGTAGTAGAGCCTTTTAAAAAGGCGAACAGAAAGTTTCACCCAGAACCTTCTATAATAAATGTTAATGGGATGGAAATTGGTTCAAAAAAAATTGCTATGATAGCTGGTCCTTGTTCTGTTGAAACAGAAGAACAAATAGTATCTATCGCTGAAGATGTAAAAAAATCAGGAGCAGGGTTCTTAAGAGGAGGAGCATTCAAACCAAGAACATCACCATACGCTTTCCAGGGATTAAGATACGATGGATTAGATTTATTAAAGAAAGCAAAAGAAAAAACAGGGCTTCCTATAGTTACAGAAATAATGTCAACACAAGATATAGATATATTTGAAGAAAATGTAGATGTAATTCAAGTTGGAGCTAGAAACATGCAAAACTTCGATTTATTAAAAGAATTAGGAAAAACACATAAAACAATACTTTTAAAAAGAGGATTATCTGCTACAATTGAAGAGTGGTTAATGTCAGCTGAGTATATAATGGCTGGAGGAAATGAAAATGTAGTACTTTGTGAAAGAGGTATAAGAACTTTCGAAACATATACTAGAAATACTTTGGATTTAAGTGCAATTTTAGCTGTAAAGAAGCTTAGTCATTTACCAGTAATAGTTGACCCAAGTCATGCAGCAGGAAAATCATGGATGGTAGACTCTCTATCTAAAGCAGCAATTGCAGTTGGAGCAGATGGGCTTATAATAGAAGTCCATAATGACCCAGCCCATGCACTTTGTGATGGCAAACAATCAATTAGACCAAATGAATATGATGAATTAATAAGTGAATTAAAGACTGTCGCATTAGCAGTTGGAAGAGAAATATAATCTATAAAAGGATGGTTAAGTGTGGAAGAAAAATTATTAGTAAATTTAAAAGAAAATAGCTATAACATATTTATTAAAAAAAATATATTAAAAGATATAGGTAAAGAAATAAAAAAAATATATTCTGGAAATAAGATTTTTATTGTAACAGATGAAAATATAGCGAAATTATATTTAAGTGAAGTAAAAAATAATTTAAATGAATCTGGATTTGAAACTAAAGCTATAATATTAAAAGCTGGTGAAGAAACAAAGTCATTTAATACTCTTCCTAAAATATATGATAGTTTACTCGATTTTAAGTTGACTAGAAAAGATTTGATTATTACTTTAGGAGGAGGGGTAATAGGAGATTTAGGTGGATTTGTAGCAGCAACTTTTCTAAGAGGTGTAAATTTCATTCAAATTCCAACATCTTTGTTAGCACAAGTTGATAGTTCTGTGGGTGGAAAAGTTGGAGTTGACCTTGAAAGAGGAAAAAATTTGGTAGGAAGCTTTTATCAACCTAAAGCTGTATTTATCGACCCAAATGTACTGTTGTCACTTCCTGAAAAATTTTATAGAGATGGAATGGCTGAAGTTATAAAATATGGATGTATAAAAGACAGAACTTTTTTTGATAAGCTTTTAAGTTTAAAAAATAGGGAAGAAGTAATGCAACATATAGAATACATTATACACAAATGTTGCTTTATTAAAAAAACAGTGGTTGAAGCTGATGAAAGAGACTTCGGAGATAGAATGCTTCTAAATTTTGGGCATACATTAGGTCACGCTATTGAGACATATTACAATTTTTCTGGCTATACTCATGGAGAAGCTGTTGGCATAGGGATGTATAAGATAACTTTAGAAAGTGAAAAAAAAGGAATCACAAATGAGGGTACATCAGAGCTTATAAAATCAATTTTAATAAATTATGATTTGCCTTATGAAATTGAATTAAGAGATAATAAGTCTATAATAGATGCAATATCTCTTGATAAAAAGAATCTAGGTGATACATTAAAAATAATACTTTTAAAGAACATTGGAGAGAGTATTATATATAATACTACTTCTAAATTTTTTCAGGAGGTAAAATGATGGGAAGTTTAAAAATATATCCAAGTAGATTGTCTGGAGATGTAAAAATCCCACCATCCAAAAGTATGGCACATAGAGCAGTTATTTGTTCATCTTTAAGTGATGGAAAAAGTAGAATTTCTAATATAGATTTTTCTGATGATATTATAGCTACTATAAGAGCAATGACATCACTTGGAGCTATTATAGAAAAGAAGGAAGATATTTTAGAAATTACGGGTATTTTTTCTAAAGAAGCAGTTTTGAATAAAGAAAATCAATTAAATCAATCTAAATTGACAATAGATTGCAATGAATCAGGTTCTACTTTAAGATTTTTAGTACCTATATCACTAGCATTTGATGGAATAAAAAGATTTGTAGGTAGAGGAAATCTTGGGAAAAGACCACTTGATACTTATTATGAAATTTTTGATAGACAAAATATAGAATATAGCTATAAGGAAAATCAACTGGATTTAGTAATATCAGGAAAACTTAAACCAGATGAATTTAAAGTAAAAGGAAATATAAGTTCTCAGTTTATAACAGGTTTATTATTTATTTTACCAATATTAGACAATGATTCAAAAATAATAATTACAACTGAGCTAGAATCCAAAGGATACTTAGATTTAACTCTTTCAACTATGAGAGATTTTGGAATAGAGATTGTAAACAATAATTATAAAGAATTTATTATAAAAGGAAATCAAATGTATAAAGCTAGAGATTATAAAGTGGAAGGTGACTATTCTCAAGGTGCATTTTATTTATCAGCAGATGCTATTGGAGGAGAAATTAATATACTAGACCTTAAAGAAGATTCTCTTCAAGGTGATAGTGAAGTTATTGATATTTTATCTAGAATGGGTATGGATATTTTAAGAGAAGATGAAAAAATAAAAGGTATAGTTAATTGTTTAAATAGTACTCTAATAGATGCATCTCAGTGTCCAGATATAATACCAGTTTTGTCAGTAGTAGCAGCTTTAAGTAGAGGAAGAACTACAATAATAAATGCTGGAAGGCTTAGAATTAAAGAATGTGATAGACTTCATGCAATAAGTGTTGAGTTGAGTAAACTTGGAGCAAATATAGAGGAAAAAGAAGATAGTTTAATAATTGATGGGGTAAGTAAGCTAAATGGTGGAGTAGAAGTATGGAGTCATAAAGACCATAGAATTGCAATGACACTTGCAATAGCTTCTTGTAGATGTGACAAACCGATAGTATTAAAAGATTTTGAGTGTGTATCTAAATCTTATCCACATTTTTTTAAAGATTTTGAGATGTTAGGAGGGCGAATTGATGAGTGGAATATGGGGAAATAATTTGAAAATCTCAATTTTTGGAGAATCTCATGGAAATGCTATAGGTATAAATATAGATGGTCTTCCTTCTGGAATTGAACTTGACCTTGATAAGATTGATAAAGAAATGAAGAGAAGAGCACCTGGAAAAAATTCTATATCTACCTCAAGAAATGAAAGTGATATACCAGAAATTCTAAGTGGATACTTTGATGGTAAAACTACAGGAACTCCACTATGTGCAATCATAAGAAATAGTGATACTCGTTCAAAGGATTATGGGGAACTTAAAAATTTAATGAGACCAGGACATGCAGATTATACAGGGCATGTAAGATATTCTGGATTTAATGACTACAGAGGCGGAGGTCACTTTTCAGGGAGGATAACAGCTCCATTAGTATTTTGTGGTGCTATATGTAAACAAATTCTATCACAAAAAGGAATAGAGATAGGAGCACATATAAAAAAGATTAAAGATATAGAAGATATTAGCTTTGATTATGCAGATATATCAAAACAACAATTAACAAATTTACAAACTTTAGAGTTACCTTTACTTGATTTATCAAAGGAAGACACTATGAGAGATACTATTATAGATGCAAAACATCAAGGAGATTCAGTTGGTGGAATAATTGAATGTGCAGTAGTGGGAATTAATGTAGGCATTGGGAATCCATTTTTTGATTCTGTTGAATCTACTCTATCACATTTATTGTTTTCTGTTCCATCTATAAAAGGTGTAGAGTTTGGTTTGGGTTTTGGACTTACAGATATGTATGGTTCTCAAAGTAATGATGAGATGTATTATGAAGGTAATCAAGTTAGGAGTAAAACAAATAATAATGGTGGAATTATTGGAGGTATTACAACTGGAATGCCAATAATTTTCAAAGTTGCAGTAAAACCAACACCATCGATTAGTGTTCAGCAGAACACAATTAATATAAAAGATAAAAAAGATGATATTTTATCTATTAAAGGTAGACATGACCCTTGTATAGTTCAAAGAGCAGTACCTGTAATAGAAGCAGTAACGGCTATTGGAATTTTTGATTTGGTGAAAGGACGATAATAATGGAGGATTTAACAAGATATAGAAATGAAATTGATGACATAGATAAAGAGCTTATTCAATTATTTGAAAAGAGAATGAATACAGTTCTTGAGATTGCTAAACATAAAATGAAAAATAACACTACTATATTTCAAAAAGATAGAGAAGAAAAGGTACTAAGTAAAGCTGTAGATAATTTGGATAATAAAGGGTATTCTCAAGAAACGATACAGTTTTTTAATTCTATAATGGAGATTAGTAGGGGATTACAAAAGAGAATAATGGATGATGATAAAGAAGAAAAATCTGAATGTAATCTAAATTCATCAAATGAGAAATTTGATTTGTCAAACATCAATAAATATAAAACTTTAAAATATGAAATTAATAAAAAAAATATCCTAGTAGGGTTTCCTGGTATATCAGGTTCATTTACAGAAGAAGCATTAAATAAATTCTTCAACAAAAAAATATCCAAAAAACAATTTAAAGAATTTGAAGATGTTTTCGTAGCACTTAAAAATAAAGAAATAGATTATGGAATAATACCTATAGAAAATTCATCTACAGGAGCTATTTCTGAAACTTATGACCTTTTAAGAAAATATGGTTTCTATATAGTTGGAGAAGAATGTATAAAAATAGACCAAAATTTAATTGGAATAAAAGGTACAAAACTTGAAGATATAAAAGAAATATACTCTCATCCACAAGGGATAGGGCAAAGTAGTGAGTTTTTAAAACAGAATAGTAATTGGAAACTGATACCATTTAATAATACAGCAACAAGTGCTGAACTTGTAAAAAGACTTCAAGACAAAACAAAAGCAGCAATTGCAAGTAAAAAAGCTGCAAATATTTATGAACTAGAAATAATAAGTCCTTGTATAAATGATATTACGAATAATTACACTAGATTCGTAGTAATCAGCAATCAGATACACATTGATGAAGAATCAAATAAAATGAGCATAGTATTTTCTGTTGAACATGAAGCAGGAAAACTATATAAAGTACTTGGGTACTTTGCTGAAAATAATATAAATATGACAAAAATAGAATCAAGACCTATGAAGGATGCTTCATGGAGATATTTCTTTTATATAGATTTTGAATGCTCTATTTATAATCCAAAAGTGTACAATTTATTAGAATTGATAGAACATAATACAGCATATTTTAAATTTATAGGTGTATATAAGAATAAAATTGAATAGTAAAATAGAATTCTTTATTTAAATTTAATTATTAGGAGGTACAAAGATGAATTTTTTTGGTCTAGTAGGTGAAAAGCTTTCTCATAGTGTTTCACCTCAAATCCATAAAAGAATATTTGAGATATTAAATATTGAAAGTGCATATAAAAACTTTGAAATATCAAAAGAAGATATATCCAAGTTAGAGAGTGCTATAAAATTATTAGGGATACAAGGAGTAAATGTCACTGTGCCATATAAGGAACGCATTATGAAATATTTAGATTTTATATCACCAGAAGCAAAACGAATAGGAGCAGTTAATACAATTTTACTTAAAGAAAATATATTATATGGTTACAATACAGATTACTTTGGTCTTGATAGTATGTTTAAAATGGCCAATATTAATGTTCAAGAAAAAGTCGCTGTTATATTAGGAACTGGTGGAGCATCTAAAGCTGCTCTTACATATCTCCTTGATTCTGGTGTAGATAAAGTTTATGTTTCAACTAGAAAAAAAGATAATAAAAAATTATTAAATGATAAAGCTATATTAATAGATTATGAAGAACTTCAATTTATAAAAGGAGATATAATGATAAATGCTACACCAGTAGGAATGTATCCTAATGTTGGAATATCACCAGTACCAAAATCAATTATACAAAATTTTGATACTTTAGTGGATTTAATTTATAATCCTGGAGAAACAGAGTTTTTGAGAATTGGTAATGATATGGGTAAGAAAACTTGTGATGGTTTATATATGTTGGTAGGTCAAGCAATAAAGTCTCAGGAAATTTGGCAGAATAGAAAAATAAATAATGATATTTTAGATGTTATATATAATGAATTAAAATTAGAGTTTTTGTAAGGGGGATTATTATGATAAATAAACCAAAAGAAAAATTAATATTAATAGGTATGCCAGGAAGTGGAAAAACTACAATCGGTAAACTTCTAGCTCAAGAGTATAATTGTAGTTTCTGTGATATGGATGATTATATAAGTGAAATATCACAAAAAAGTATAGCAGAATTGTTCTCAGAAGGAGAAGATGTTTTTAGAGACTATGAAACACAAGCATGCAAAGAACTTTCTATTAGTGATAAAACAGTGGTATCTACTGGTGGTGGTGTAATAAAAAAAGATGCAAATATGGAGATATTAAAAGAAACAGGTATAGTTATTTTTATTGATAGACCTGTACAAAAAATTTTAGAAGATATAAATATTAATTCAAGACCTTTATTAAAGAATGGCAAAGATAGATTATACAACCTTTATGATGAGAGAATAAGTCTTTATAAAAAGTTTTCAGATATTGAGATTTTAAATGATAAGTCATTAAATAATGCTATATATAATATTACGAATGCAATCAGTGATAATTTTAAATTTGAGTTTAAAGAAAAATAATCTAGGGGGAAATGAAGATAATGAATATTGTTATTGTAGGGCTAGGAGTTATAGGAGGTTCTTTTGCTAAAGCACTAAAAAAAGCAGGATATGAAAATGTATTTGGAGTGGATGTAGATTTAGAAACTTTAAAGAAAGCAGAAGAATCAAAAATCATAAAAAAAGGAAGTACTACAGGTAAAGAGCTATTTAAGGAAGCTGATTTAATTATATTATCTATATATCCTAGATTAATTGTGGATTTTTTAAATAATAATAAGCAATTCTTTAAAAAAGGAACTATAATCACTGATACTACAGGAATAAAAGAAACACTTATCAATGATGTATTAAAAATAATTCCAGATGACATAGATTTTATATTTGGGCATCCCATGGCAGGAAGAGAAAAGAAGGGAATTGATTTTGCAAGTGAACAGGTTTTTAAAGAAGCAAATTATATAATTACTCCAACTGGTAGAAATAATATAAAAAATTTAGAATTGGTTGAAAATTTAATTTTGGAAATAGGGTTTAAAAGAGTAAAAAAATTGACTTCACAGAAACATGATGAGATTATAGCTTTTGCATCTCAGCTTCCTCATGTTATGGCAGTTGCTCTTATAAATAGTGATGAAGAAGATAGAGATACAGGTAAATTTATTGGAGACAGTTATAGAGACTTAACTAGAATTGCAAATATGAATGAAGATTTATGGAGTGAACTTTTTTTAGGAAATAGAGATAATTTACTAAAATCTATAGAAAATTTTGAGTCAGAAGTAAATTTGATAAAAGATGCTATTTTTAATAATGATAAAAATAAATTAATAGAATATTTTAAAAAATCTTCAATAAGAAGAGAAAGTCTAGAAAAATAAAGATTGCTATTTAAGCTACTTGTCGCTGGGTATAGATATAAACGATAGCATATTTAATTGTATTAATATCTATAGATTTAATATAATTAAATATGTTATTGATGTATTTATACCCTTAAATATTGCCACTTTATAAATAATATTTAAAAAAATGGTCTTTGTTAACAATTTATGAAACTTAATTGTAAAAAAGAGTTATTAATAGTAAAATAAAATGAATCAATTAAATTATAGTTGTTAAAGAGGGAGAGGTGTATCTACTTGAAAAATAGTAGGCCAATATTGAAAAATATGTTAATCGCATTTATAGTGCTATTCTTTTTTAGTATATTTGCTTTTTTTTATGTGAGTAATATGGATAGTGCACTAGAATATGAAACACAAAAATATCTGTCTGAAATTAGTACAGAAAGTAAAATCGCAATAAATAGTAAATTGACAAGTAATTTAGATAAATTAGAGAGCATTTCTAAACTTTTAGAGACAGAGGATAGCTTTAATTTAGAAAAAACTTTAAAAATTCTAAAATCTTATAACAAAGACAGTAATTATAATAATATTGGTCTAATTTTGCCAAATGGGAAAGGTTATGCTGAAACAATTTTTGGAACAGATTTTTCAGATAGAGATTATTTTAAACTTGCAGTTAAAGGTAAATCTAATATATCAAAACCATTAATAGATAAAACCACTGGAAAACTTACTGAAACATATGCTGTACCTTTATATAATAAAGGGAAAATTGTTGCTGTGATTGCAGCTGATTATGATGTTGAGTTTATATCTGAATTCTTATCAATTTCTACATTTGATGGGGAAGGTTTTTCACTTATATGTGATAGTGATGGTAATATAATTATTCCATCGTATCATAAAAATTTAAACTCAGATATTACAAACCTATCTCAAATTAACTTTGAAAAAAGATTTACTTTTAAAAATATGAAAAAGTCAGACCAAGGTGTAGTGCAAGTTGAAGAATCAGATGGGAATTTTTATATGGCATACACATCTCTAGGAATTAATGATTGGTTTATAGCGTCCTTTGTTCCAAAGATGGTTGTATCTAAAAAATTGAATGATTTAATGATAGTTACAATTATTGGATGGATTATACTTTCATTTTTATTTTTAGGCATTATAATGTACATACTATATTCAAAGAGAAAGAGCCAAAGAACTATAGAAAAGGTGGCCTATACAGATTTGGTAACTGGTTATTCAAATTGGAGAAAGTTTGAATTAGATGTTACAAATTTATTAAAAAAATCTTCACAAAATAATAAATATGCAATGGTTATATTTGATATTGATAAATTTAAAGCGATTAATGATATCTACGGTCATAAAAAGGGAAATTTAATTTTAAAAAATATAGCTAGTACTTTAGATGAACTAACCAATAATAATGAAACCTTTGCTCGTGTAAGTGCTGATAATTTTAATATATTGTTATCATACAATACAAAAGAAGATATAATAAATACAATCAAAAAGATTATAGCAAATAATGAACTTGTGAACTTATCTTTTGGAATTTATGAAATTAAAGATAAAACTTTGACTGTAAGTGTATATAGTGATAGAGCTTCACTTGCAAAATCTTCAATAAAAAATAATAGTGATGTGAACTTTGCTTTTTTTAATGATAAATTAAGAGATAAGCTATTACTTGAAGATAAGATAGAAAAAGAAATGGAATATGCACTTGAAAATGGTCAATTTGTAATGTATTTACAACCAAAATATAATATTAGATTAGATAAATTTTGTGGAAGTGAAGCCTTAGTAAGATGGCAGTATACAGAAAAAGACATAATATATCCAGGAGATTTTATTCCTATATTTGAAAAAAATGGATTTATTAGAAAAATCGATATGTACATATTAGAACAAGCTTGTAAAGAAATTAGATTCTTATTTGATAAAGGTATTTCACCATTGCCTATATCTGTAAATTTCTCAAGAGTTGATTTTTTAAAAAAAGATTTTATTTCAAAGATAGTAGATGTATGTGATAAATATAAAATACCATATAGTTTAATAGAAATTGAAATCACTGAATCCAGTATGTTTGGAGATACTGATATTCTATTTGATGTGAGTAGAAATCTACAAGATATTGGTTTTATAGTTTCGATGGATGATTTTGGCTCAGGATATTCTTCTGTAAATATGCTTAAAAATATACCATTAAATGTAATAAAATTAGATAGAGGATTTTTTATAGATGATAAAGATGTTGATAAAAGTCAAATTGTTATAAAAAGCATAGTTTCTCTCATCAAGCAATTAGGAATAAGTGTCGTCGCAGAAGGAATAGAAACTAAAAGTCAAATAAAAATGTTAAAAGAAGCAAATTGTGATATTGTTCAAGGATATTATTTTTCAAAACCATTACCAGTTAAAGAATTTGAAAAATTAGTCTATAAAATATAGTCAATAAATCTTAAATGGGAGGTGGTAAATAAATGATAAGAGCAAAATCTTTAAAGAGCATATTGAGTATTGTTTTAATATTTTTATTTACAATAATTTCTTTTTCTGACTTTGCATTTAAAACTAATGTTCAAGAAGAAGAAAATAATAAAGTTAATTTAAAAGAGATATCTCTTCAAAGTTCTAATGCAATAAAAATAAAATTGGATAGTTCTTTATCATTCATTAAAAGTGTATCAAATATGGTTTCATACTTTGATACTATAGATAATCAAGAAATAATTCCATTGTTATCTAGAATATCAAAGGAATCTGATTTTCAAAGAATATCTATTGTATCTCCTAAGGGGATAAGTCATACTAGTGATGGAAAAACTATCGATGTATCAAATTATGAATATTTTAAAAAAGCAATTAGAGGAGAAAGTAATATATCTGAGGTTGTGAAATCTCCAATTGATGGAAAAGATACTTTTGTTATAGCTACACCTATATTTAAAAATAATGATGTAGTTGGTATTTTGTATGGTTCTTATTACAATGATAAACTAGCTGAATTTATAGATATAACAAGTTTTAATAGTGAGGGATATATAGATATATTTGAATCTAGTGGACAATTTGTTCTAAAATCTTCGCATACAAATAATATCATTAAATCTAGTAGTAATATATATGATATATTTAAAAAGGCTTCTTTTGATGAAGGTTATAGCTACAAAAAAATATACGAGGACACAAAGAATAACAAAAGTGGTTTTACATCATATGAATATAAAGGGGAGAATAGGTATGCCACTTATACACCAATTGGCGTAAATGATTGGTATGTGCTTTCTGTTATACCACAATATACTGTAAGAAAAAATATTGATAAAATAAATCAATTAGCATTTTCTCTAATTTTTAAAGTATTCTTATTATTTATTATACTTATAATATACATCTTTTATAAAAATAATAAATCTCGAAGACATATATTAAAAACAAACAAAGAAATATCATCTATTACAAATAGCATCCCTGGAGGAGTACAAAAATGTACGATTGGAGAAAGGTATGAATTTAATTTTTTAAGTGATGGATTTATAGATTTGTTTGGTTATACAAGAGAAGAAATAGAAACCATATTTAATAATGACTTTTATAATCTAATACATAAAGACGATGTAAAAAGAATAAAAGAGGAGATTTCTGAACAGCTTCACAAAAACAAAACTATTGAGCTAGAATACAGAGTTATAACAAAAAATTGTGATGTAGTGTGGGTTTTAAATAAAGGAGAAATTATAACAGAACCTGATGGTAAAGAGTATCTTTGTTGTGTAACAGTAGACATTACAAAAACGAAACAATTAGAAAAAGAAATGGAACAAAAAAATCTAGAACTTGAAATGGTATCAGAAAATATTTTAGGTGGCATACTTATAACAGACTTTGATGAAGATTTTACTATACAATACACTAATGCTGGTTATCTTTCAATGATTGGATATACTCGCAAACAACTAGAAGAAGAACTTCAATACAGGGCATGTACTCTCGTTTTTTACGATGATAGGAAAAAGACTCTTGAAAGTATAAAACATCAGTTAGATAAAAAAGGCATAGCTGAATATGAACATAGAATAATAAGACGAGATGGTAATATTATCTGGGTTTCTGTAAAAGGAAGGCTAATTATTGATGGTGATGGAAGTAAAAAAGGTATTTGGATTTTGACTGATATAACTGATTTGAAAAATGTAGAGCAAAAACTTAAAATCAATGAAGAAAGAGTTAGAATTGCATTAAGACAAACATCAAACACTATATTTGAATATGATATAGAAACAAAATCACTTTTAAATACTAATAAAGAACTCGATAAGTACAACATTCCTAATATTACTGAAAATGTTCCATATTCTTTAGTAGAATCAGGAATAATTCATAAAGATTTTAGTGATGATTTTATAAATATGTACGAGAAAATAATGAATGGAGCAAAAATAGCAAATTGTATAATTAAGATAAAACTTCCAGATAAAAGTTATGTATGGAATAAGGTTACTTTGACTACAGTTTTTGATGAAGATGGGAAACCTGTAAGAGCAATTGGTATACAAGAAGATATAAGTGAACAAAAAGAGGCAGAAATAAGATATAATCAAGAAGGTAAATATCATTCAGCTATATTATCAGAAGCAATGATAACTTATGAGATAAATGTATCAAAAGATACTTTTATAAGAGGAAATGAAAACTGGTATAAAGAATTTGGAATTAAGCCTGACAACAACTACTCAGAGATGGTAAAAAATATAGCAAAGAATATTATCTATAAAGATGATAAAGATGTATTTTTAAATACTTTTTTGTGTAAGAATTTGTTGACTGCACACAAGAATAATATAAGTGAAATAAAATTAGAATATCGAAGAATGAATCAAGAAAATAAAATGATTTGGGTTATTTGCACGATGCACCTGATAAAAGACTCTATTACGAATGATATAAAAGCTCTTGCTTATGTTAAAGATATTGATAAACAGAAGAATGAAGAAATTAGATTAAAAATAAAAGCAGAAAGGGATACCCTTACAGGATTATATAATAAAGGGACTACTGAAAAACTAATTAATGATTTCTTAGGCTCTGAAGAGTCAAGCTCAGGAATACATGCATTTTTAATTGTTGATATAGATAACTTTAAATCTGTAAATGATAATTTAGGACATGTATTTGGAGATAAAGTATTATTTGAGGTTTCTAAACATCTAAAACCTATCTTTAGAAAAGATGATATAGTGGGTCGTATTGGTGGAGATGAATTTATAGTATTCTTAAAGAATATTCAATCTTTTGATAATGCTAAAAAGAAAGCTGAAAAAATATGTGATATATTTAGAAACTCTTATACTGAAAACAAAAAGACATATAAAATATCAGGTACAGTTGGAATTTCATTTGTTCCAGAACATGGAACTATATTTGAAGACCTTTATCAAAAAGCAGATATAGCACTTTATTATGCAAAAAGTAAAGGTAAAGATAAATATGCACTTTACAATGATTACGCTTATCAAAATGAAGTTAGCAATATAGATTACGATAACATAGAAAAAGTAAATAAAAATGAAAAATCTAAACCTGTACTTAAGGAAGTCCTTGATTCCATTGATAATTATATATATATAGTAAATCCAAATACTTATGAAATTCTTTTTATCAATAATAAGGTATCAAGTCTAGATTTAGAAATAAAACTAGGTGAGACTTGTTATAAATCATTATTAAAATCTAATAAACCTTGTAATAATTGTCCTCTTAATGGATTGGAAGAAAATAAACACTCGAAATTCAATATGGAGACAAATACATTTGGTACAAATATAAGTATAGCAAGTTGGATTAATTGGATAGACGGAGAATATAACTGTCTCATAGAGTGTATAGATATTTCTTTGTACAAAAATAAATAAAAAGGATTATGAGAATATGTTAAATAGTGTTAGTTTAATATTGGGCATAGTATTTGCAATTTACTATTTTTATCTTAAAATAGTTTTTGGAGGGATTTCATTTAGTGAAATTTTCTTAGTTGTAGGAATCCTATTAATTGTTTATCAAATATTTAAGAATAAAATTAAAGAAAAGAAGGTTTTTTATAAAGTGCTAAAGATAATAATTAGTGTTTTTTTAATAGTGTTCATAGTTACTGAAAGTTTGATTATTTTTTACCCCAAAAATAACTTTGAAGTAAAGAGTGATTATCTATTGATTTTAGGAGCTTCTGTAAAGAAGAATACACCAAGTACAACCTTAAAGGGAAGATTAAACACAGCCTTAAAATATTTAAAAGTTAATGATGATTGTTATGTGGTTGTATCAGGTGGTAAAGGAAATGGAGAAAATATAACTGAGGCAAAAGCTATGAAAGATTATCTTACAAAAAATGGTATAAATAAGAATAGAATAATAGAGGAAGATAAATCTACTAATACTTACGAAAATTTTAAGTATTCAAAGTTAAAGATAGAAGAACATAGCAAAGGAAAATTAAAAGACTTAAAAATAAAAATAGTAACAACGGATTTTCATGTTCTTAGAAGTAAAATATTGGCATATAGAAATGGATATAAAAACACCTCTTTTTATGCTAGTAAATCAAAACTTTCATTTGTACCTACTTATTATACAAGAGAATTTTTTGCACTATGGAAAACAATTGTTTTTGATAGATAATAAATTAAGAAGACTGGATATAAATTATAAACCTATATCCAGTCTTTTTTTTATATGATAAATCAAAAGTTATAAAATTATCTTTTCTTTTAATTTTAATCCATTTCTCATCTTTACAAATCTCCTTGGCATTTTATATTAATATCATGAACGTAAATAAAATATTCATAATATTAATACAAATCAATATAAAAATAGTTTTAAGATTGTACTAATTGTTATAAATATAGATAGAATTTTAAAAAGACTTTTTAGTTTACATAATAAAAAGAAAGTTAACTAAAATTCTTGATTTTAGCTTGAGGCGTACAATTAGAGATTTAAATAAATTCTAAGCTCGTTTTATCCTCGAAGGTATAAAACATCAATAAAAAATATATAAGCTACTTAAAAACTAAAATAATAAGTCGTCATTTTGGGCAAAATTACGAAAATAATTAGAATAAAAAATACGAAATAATCAAAGTGAGTAAATGTTATAAAATTCAACTAGATTTTAACGTGTATTTTGAAGTTACTTTTAATTTGCTATTATTATTAAGTGAATAAAATACTGAGAATTTTGTGATTAAAATAGAACATAAATAAAAAATGAGATGTATATAGTTTAATCCTAAAAATATCTTAAGTGATTAAATTTGATTTTTTTTAAATAGTTTGTCTGATAGTTATAGAATATAAAAGCATGGTTTTTAATTTATTTGAAACTAAAAAAAGAGAAAAAATAATAAAAAAATTACTGACATTTTACTGACAAAATACAATTTTATCTTATTATATATATTGAAAATACTAGATTAATAAAAAATGGCATAAAATAGTATATTTTATGCCATTTTTTATTTGTATGATGGTTTTTAAAAATTATAATCTAAATAGTTTATCTACCACAAAAAATACGCTATCAAATAGATTGGGAATTATGGAAAGAAAAAAAGAATATTATAGAAAAAAAGCATGCTTATTGAATGAAAATGTCACATAAAAGTATTTAAAAGAATAATATATTATGAACACAAAATTTTATAATTTTAAAGGAGTGATAATATGGCAACAGTGTCAGGCCAAATAATTTTTGATAGAGATAGAAGTGCTACTATCAACACTGGAGACACAGGAATAGCCAATGTACCAGTTGTGTTACAAAATATAACAACTGGAGCTAGACTTGTAGTTCTTACAAATGCTACAGGGAATTATGTGTTTACTAATGTTCCAAATGGTAACTATAGGATTGTGGAGGCTTTTGGAACTCCAGGAGGAATACCAACACCAGGAAATTTTGCAACAGCAGTAATAGGTCCAGTTCCAATTGCCCAAGCACCACCTATTACTTTTGTAACAAATCCACCTACAGGTTCAACAAACTTAGATTCTACAACACCTAATACATTACTAATAACAGTGACAGGTTCTGATATAACAAATCAAAATATATTAAATGGACCTGTAATTTATACACCTATACAAAATATATTGGACCCTTGTGTATCTGTATCTGATATAAATCTTATTACAGATGCGGATAATGGTACATTTGGTTTTTTCCAACCAGGTACACCAAGTAATACAGGTCCTGCAATAGAACCTTACCCAGGTGTAACGCCAGATTTTACGTATGTGGTACCAGACCCGACTAAGTTTACACCGATAGATGGAGAATACACAGTACAAAACATTATGACAAATGCGATGAGCAACGTTATAGGAGCTTGGTGGCGTATTGCTGACCATACTACAGGAAATGAAACAGGTAGAATGATGGTAGTAAATGGTTTTGATCCAGGCGCTGTATTTTTTAGATCAACAGTATCTGTTACACCTAATACTAATTTCCTATTTAGTACATGGATTTTAAATCTTTTTAAGGTAACAGGATATCCACCACCACAATTAGGCGTAAGAATACTTGACCAAAATAATAATATATTGTATCAGGCAACATTAGGAACTCAAATTCCAGTTAATACAAACGCACCAGAATGGAAAGAAGTAGGTACTATCATTAATTCTCAAAATAATAATCAACTTACAGTAGAATTTTTTAGTGAAGGAGAAGGTGCTGTCGGAAATGATTATGCTATAGATGATGTTTCTTTAAGAGAAATTGAAATACCAACATTTACTCCAATAAAAACAAGCAATACAACGGCTGCAAATGTAGGAGATATAGTCACATACACAGTTAGACTAGATAATACTTGTAGTAGTCCTTTAACTAATGTATTTTTTAGAGATATCGTTCCAAATGGTTTGTTATTTATACCTGGAAGTGTAACGGTTAATGGTGCATCTATATCAGGAGTAGACCCTAATATAGGTTTTACATTGCCAAATGTTGGAGGAGGGACAAGTGTTGAAGTAACCTTTGATGTAAGAGTAGAAGGTATTCCTAATCCAAATCCAATTAATAATATAGCAACTATAGATTATTCTTATACACCTGTAGAGGGAGGAATACCAAATGATTTTTCAGTAGATTCTAATCCAGTTCCACTTTTGGTAATAACAGCAGATATTGAAGTTACAAAGATGTCTGAGCCTGATGTTGTGAATCCAGGGGAAGAACTGATGTATACTATAAAAGTTATAAATAATGGACCATATCCATCTGAAAATGTAATCTTAACAGATAATATACCTGCTTCCATCTTGAATCCAGAGTATTCATCAAATGGAGGAATAACTTTCCAACCATGGACTGGAAGTCTTAATATAGGCACTTTAGGAGTAGGAGAAGTAAGAGTTATTATAATTAGAGGGGTTGTAAATCCATCAGCAATAGGTACTATAAGAAATACAGCTGTGGTATCTTCATCTACAGCAGACCCAAACCCTAGAAATAATACATCTACAATAGATACAGAAGTAAGTCTGTTAGCAGACCTTTTAATAGTTAAGACATCAGAACCTAACTCAGCAGTTCCAGGTACTTTATTAAAATATACTATTGAAGTAGTAAATTTAGGGCCATCAAATGCTGAAAATGTAGTACTAAATGATGATATACCAGATTCTGTTTTAAATCCGGAGTATTCAACAAATGGTGGGGTAACGTTCCAACCATGGACTGGAAGTCTTGGTATAGGAACTTTAGGTGCTGGAGCTTCAGTAACAATTTTAATACAAGGAATAGTCAGTTTAAACGCTACAGGAGATATAGTAAATACAGCAACAGTCGTTTCATCTACACCTGACCCAGATTTAAGTAATAATATATCAACTACTATTACACCAGTTAATCCACAAGCAGGCATTTCTATTATAAAAGTAACTGATGAGGATGTAGCTGTTCCTGGAGAAGAACTTGTATATACAATTGGAATTTTTAATGAAGGACCATCCAATGCTACGAATGTAGTTTTAACAGATAATATACCTGCTGCTATTTTAAATCCAGAATACTCAATAGATAATGGAGTAACTTTCCAACCATGGACTGGAAGCCTTAATATAGGTACAGTGGCACCAGGGCAATTAATAAGAATTATTATAAAGGGATTAGTAAGTTCAACAGCTACAGGATATATTACAAATACAGCAGAAGTAAGTGCAAATGTACCAGAACCAGTTGTAGATTCATCAACAGTGACAACTCCTATTATTGCATCAGCAGATATAGGTGTAATAAAGACCAACAATATGGATGCAGCAGTTCCAGGAGAAACTTTTAGCTATACTATAGTAATTACAAATGCAGGACCATCAGCTGCACAGAATGTTATTTTAACAGATAATGTACCAAGCTCTATTCTAAATCCAGAGTATTCAGTAAATGGAGGCGTAACTTTCCAACCATGGACTGGAAGTCTTAATATAGGAACTTTAAATTCTGGAGAGATAAGAAGTATTATAATAGAAGGGATAGTAAGTCAAACAGCAGTAGGTATGATTATAAATACTGCAACTGTAAGTTCACCTACACCTGATCCAAATCTAGACAATAATACTTCGACAGCAGAAATAGAAGTAAGTTCATCAGCAGATATTTCTGTAATAAAAGAGAATGAACCAATTGCTGTACCAGGAGAAACATTCATTTATGTTGTTGAGGTTTCAAATGCAGGACCATCAGCTGCACAAAATGTTATTTTAACAGACAATATACCAACTTCTATTTTAAATCCAGAATACTCAATAGACAACGGAGTGACTTTCCATCCATGGACTGGAAGACTTAATATAGGTACTCTAAATGCTGGAGAAGTAAGAAATATTATAATAATGGGAACAGTAAGCCAAACAACAGTAGGTATTATTGTAAATACTGCAACTGTAAGTTCAACTACGTATGACCCAAATCTAAATAACAATACTTCAACATCAGAAGCAGAAGTAAGCTTATCAGCAGATGTTTCCGTAATAAAATTAGTAAATAAAAAAGAAGTTTGTGTAGGAGAACGATTAGAATTTTTAATAAAAGTATCAAATGCAGGACCAGCAGATGCTCAAAATGTTATTTTAATAGACCATGTATCAAATAAACTTGGTAGGGCAGAATTTTCATTGGATAGAGGTATAAGTTTTAAACCATGGACTGGAAGTCTTGATATAGGTACATTACCAGCAGGGTCTTTAAGAGTTATTCTATTGAGAGGATTTGTAAAACCAACATGTAATGACAAACTAATAAATACTGCAAAAGTAACTTCAACAACACCAGATTCAAATCCTAACAACAATATATCAAGAGTGAAAGTGAAAATTGAACAGTGTTGTTGTGATGACTCATGTTGTAAAGATTGTTGTTGTGACGACCCTTGTTGTAATTGTTGTAAAGATTGCTGTTGTGACGACCCTTGTTGTAATTGTTGTAAAGACTGTTGTTGTGATAAACATAGTTGCAATTGTTGTAATGATTGTTGTTGCAATGAGCACAGTTGCAATTGTAACAATGATTGTTCTAAAAATAAGTCTAAATATTAATTTGCCACAATAATTTTATCCTAAATAAGATAAAAAGTAGCTTTACAGTGTATGAAGAAAATATTTTATATTAATTAAAAAATATCAACCTTTTTATATTTGATAAGGACTAACTTCGCAGTGCTATTGCCTAAAGCGAAGTGGTCCTTATATAGTTTTGTTTTTTTAATAAAAATTATTCATATCTTTTACTTATCTAAATTTATATAGCCAAAAATAATTTAAGATTTATCACATCAGGCTATTTTTATATTCATAAAGGTACATTTCTTTAAGTATATAGGTAAACTTTACTGCATTTTAAGAAGAAAAGAATTTTATTCCTATTGTTGAGGATGAGAATACTATTTTTTTATATTGGAATAATAAGAGTAAATCTATAATACAGAAAAGAGGTATTTCTAGTATGCATGAAAATAAAAAGAATCTATTAGATGGAAGCTTAGCTCAATATAATGATGCAGCTGTTCCAAAAATACCAGTATTCGCTGGTAGTGATATAACTTCAGAAGTTTATTATTTTAAACCTAATCAAGTTCTTAATGCTCATAGACATCCTAATGGTGAGCAAATATTTGTGTTTCTAAAGGGAGAAGGTAAAATGAAGCTTGGTGAACATGAATGTGATGTAAAAGATGGTGATACTGTCTTTGTACCAACAGGAGAGTGGCATGAGATTACTAATGGAAGCAAAGAAGAAATGGTAGCTGTTCAAATCACAAAAATCAATGCTGGAGCAGAATATAGAGGATAGATATATAAGTACAATTGGTACTTTAATTTCTATTTTATTATATAAACTTTAATCTCAAACTGTAAAAAGAGGCTATCTCAAAATAGAGATAAGCCTCTTTTTCATTGTTGAAATGATGAACATATATTCTTTATTTTATATTTTTTATAGCATTCTCAGCAAACTCAGTATTTACAATATCTTTATAAGGTGCTTCTTTGTCTAATTCTTTGGCTTCTTTCATAACAGACATTAATTTGTTCAATCCTTCTTCTTTTAATACAGGATTTTGAGACCATGCATCTATTGATTTGTATCTATCTACAACTGTTGTTAAGTCTTCTAAAGATATATCTTCAAAGAAAGGTTGCATAGCTTTAGCTATATCCTTACTAGGTGCTTGTTGAACCCATAGTTGACCTTTATAGACAGCATTTGTAAATCTTTGAATTAAATCTTTATTATTTTTCATATATGATTTAGTAGTGGAATAAGCTGTAAATGGTATTTCTCCAGAATCTTTTCCTATAGATGTAACTATATATCCACTACCTTCTTTTTCCATAGCTGTTGCTGTAGGTTCAAAAGCTGTTGTAAAGTCTCCTTCTCCACCTGCAAAAGCTCCTGCCATTACACCAAATTGGTAATCAGTCTAATTATAACACTAAAATATGTATTTAATTTTTTGATTAATTTCTTGAGATATTGGGGTAGAGTGTTAAAGAAAAATCATCAGACTTCTGACTAGCTTCTTTTTTATATACAGCATAATTAATTACAGTTTTAAGTAGTATGTTTTTTAAATAGGGTTCTTTCTCTTCTGTATATTCACTTAGAATTCTTTCGAGTTGAGGAATAACTTGCGTTTCAACTATTTTTCTTTCTTTTTCAATTTCAATATTTATATTTGTTTTATTTATAGCTTTTCTTATATCTTCTATACGAGATGTAAGTATATTTGAACGTTCTAGAAATGTATCACTGTCATAAATCCCTTGTTCTAAAAAATCATGTAGTCGCTCTTTTTGTTTTTCTAGATTATTAAATTCTTTATTTAAACTTGCTAAAGTATTTTCTAAATTATCCTTAATTTTAAAACTATCTTTTTCTTCTTTTAAAGATAGTTTATAATCTATTACCCATTTGTTTAAAACTGATAAAATTTTATTTTCTAATATGTATAATTTTGTAGCTTTATTTTTACAATTAGTACAAACCATATATTTCTCATGACCACTTGATGTAGTATTGGATTTGGCTACTAAAGTATGATTACAGTATCCACATTTTACAATCCCAGCTAGTGGATTAGTTATTTTATTGTTTGATGTGGGAGAGTTACTACGTTTTTTTCTTATGTTCTGTGCTTCATTCCATATATCTTCGCTTATTATTGGTTCGTGTTTTCCTTTTACTTCAATCTGTTCTTCGATTCCTCTTGTTCTACTAGAATTTCTTTTTCTCTCAACTTTATTCCATACTATATAACCACAATACACTTTATTTTTTATAATATCTCTAACTCCCTTTTCATACCAAGTCCTACCTGTTGTAGTTTTATAACCAAGTTCATTTAGATAACTAGATATTTTACATGCGCCACCTCCCTTTAAATACATATCAAAGATTATTTTAACAACAGTTGCTTTCTCTTCATTTATTATAAGTATTCTTTCTTTATTATTTAAATATTTAATGTCATATCCATAAGGCGGTGCTTGAGCTATAAATTTACCTTCTTCAATACTTTTAATTTTTCCTCTTTGCATACGTCTAGATATTAATTTTAATTCTTTACGAGCCATAAAAGCTTCAAATTCGGAATATTCTTCATCAAATTCATCATTTAAATCATAAATTTTTCTAGGAGTAATAATTTTTGTTTTAGATTTTTTAAATGTATCCAATATTAATCCTTGGTCTTGCATATTTCCACGTCCTAAACGGTCAATATCCATTACTAAGACTGCATCATAGTCATTATTTTTAACCTCATCTAATAGTTCTATCATCTTAGGTCTGTATTTTATACTTTCACCAGAAATAAGTTCTTCTTTAATATTAATAACATTTAAATTTTTCTCTTTTGCTAATTTTAAAAGAGTTGTCTTATGTCCACTTAGTGTTTCAAATTCACCTCTATGTTCTGCTTCTTCATCAGCTCTGCTTTTGCGTAAATAAATTGCGACATTCATTAAATCACACTCCTTGAATATATTATATTCAACAACAAATTGATTATATTTAAAATATAAAAAATAAACCCTTAAAAATACACGATATATTTTTAAGGGTTTATTTTTATATAGTAACTTCTATAGTCCATTTAAAATCTCATACTTTAAGTAATGTTCATATTGTTATCTTTATACCTTAGCTATAAATTTTACGCTATTTTTTTACAACAGGTATCCATACTTCAAACTTAGCATTTTGTGGGTCTGGATTTAAGTAAAGCTCAATATCAGGACCATTGTCATATTCATATCCAGAAGTAGGCAACCATTCTGTTACAATACGCTTTTCTAGTTCTTGAATTGCTTGTGGGCATTGGCCTTCTCCAGAGAATATAGCCCAAGTAAAAGCTGGAATAGTGTATTCGTCTAATGTATTATCTATAGATTTTGTACTTGAAACTGATATAAAATATTTCCATTCTTCTAAATCATTGCAAATGCTTATACCTAATACACCTTGAGGTTGACTATCCATCATAGGCATTAATTTTTGAAGAGTTCCATCTAAAGCAACTTTTTGCCACATTTGAGGAACAATTTCAAAATTCTTTTCTAATTCAGTGTGAAGTGGCTGAGATACACCAACTATACGAAATGCTTCTTTTTTTTCGACTCTATAATTCATTTCTTCGGCTCCTTTTATACTAATTTTGAAGCTGATTGGTGGAAATGCCTTCAAAGTTGTTATTTCTCCTTTTTTTATAACTGATGGAGCAACACCATGAATGCTTTTAAATGCACGATTAAAGGCCGTTGGAGAAGAATATCCATATTTTAAAGCTACATCAATTATTTTTTTATCATCATTCTGTAATTCTACAGCTGCCAAAGACATTCGTCTACGACGAATATATTCAGAAAGTGGTACATCTGCCATATAAGCAAACATTCTTTGAAAATGATATGTAGAACAACAAGCTATTTTTGCAACTTGTTCATATTCAATTTCTTTTGTTATGTTTTCTTCAATATAGTTAATTGCTTTGTTTAATCTTTCAATCCATTCCATAAAATCAGCTCCTTGTAATTTATATAATATATATTTTAAAATAGTTAATCCTCTCTTTCTATGCACTAATTAACTAGCTTAATAAAGAATGAACATGAGAAAGTCTGTAATTAACTACAAAAATGAACAAATAGTATTGTTTTTCACATTAAAGTATATCACAAATTAGTATCTAATTTTTATAGAAGATAACAGTTTTAATTGATTATGAAATTTTTATAATATTTTAGGTTAAACATTTAATTATATATAATATTTTATTCATAGTTAACTATTTTTGAGATTTGTCCTTAATCAAGCAAAGCTTAGTTACTCAATTATAAATAATCATTGAGAATAGGACAATTTTTAAGATACATAAAATATAAAGAGGAGGGGATTTAAATGCCAAAGATAGAAAAAGACTTGGATGGTACAACTACTATAATATATCTCGACGACGATGTAGATGTTCCAACAGACGAGAATGGTTATAAAATATCCATGACAGTACTACATGGAAAGACAATCTGTCATGTAGTATCTCCTGAAACAACCTTAGGAAGAAAGTTCACATTAGAAGAAAAACAAGAAAAAGATACAATAATATATGAAGCAATAGAAAAAATAATGGTAGATAGACAATTACAAATAAAAGATTCAAATAAAGAAGTTGCTAGTCATTAGCACTTCTTTAATAAGTCAAGTAGGACAAGTATTTTTTATAATATTATTGACTTATAGTCTAATTAGACTATAATATAAACATAGATAGTCTAATTAGACTACTATGAAAAATAAATACAATAAGAGTTTAAGAAAGGACAATAACAATGATTAAATCATTTTTAATGTTAGGACAGTCCAATATGGCTGGAAGAGGATTCATAAGTGAAGTGACTCCAATTTATAATGAAAGAATACAGATGTTACGTAATGGAAGATGGCAAATGATGACAGAACCTATTAATTATGACAGACCAGTTTCTGGGGTAAGTCTTGCTGCATCATTTGCAAATGCATGGTGTTGTGAAAATCAAGATGATAGAATTGGGCTAATTCCTTGTGCTGAAGGAGGCAGTTCCTTAGATGAATGGAATATAGATGGTATACTTTTTAAACATGCTATAAGTGAAGCTAAATTTGCCATGCAAAGCAGTGAATTGACAGGAATTTTATGGCATCAAGGAGAAAGTGACAGTAATAATGGCAACTATAAATTTTATTATAAAAAATTACTTTCTATTATTGAAGCTCTTAGAAAAGAATTAAATATTCCAGATATGCCAATTATTATTGGTGGATTGGGAGACTTCTTAGGAAAAGTAGGTTTTGGGAAAAGTTGTACTGAGTACGTATTTATCAATCAAGAGTTACAGAAATTTGCTTTTGAACAAGATAATTGTTACTTTGTTACAGCAACAGGCCTTACATCTAATCCTGATGGTATTCATATTGATGCAATATCTCAAAGAAAATTTGGATTACGTTATTTTGAAGCTTTTTATAATAAAAAGCATATTATGGAAGCATTAGCTAATGAAAGTGAGTTGATAATACCAAGTAATTCCAAGACATATACAAAAACAGAAAAAATATATATAAATAGTATGGACTTGGCACTAGGAAAGATATCATATGATGAGTTTGAATCTAAACTTATTAAACTTAATGATAATTAGATAAAATATTCATTAATATATTAGTAAATATAGCTTGAAAAAAGAGGTGATTTTTTGATACCCTTATTAATTTTAGGATTATTAAAACAAAATCCAAATTCTTATGGATATGAGTTGTTAGCATTAATGGAGAAGAAGCATTACAAGTACATAGTAAATTTCACTAAAGGTTCTTTTTATTATAATTTACAGCAACTTGAAGAAAAAAAGTTTATTGAAAAAGTTGAAAATAAACAATCTAATAAAAGTAGAGAAACTCATAACTATATAATTACTGAACTTGGATGTCAAGAATTTGAAAAACTAATGTATAAGTATGGTTCTAAAACAGAGTATATAAATCTATCATTTTACGCAGCACTGTTATTTGCCAATGATTATAAAAATGAAAAGTTAATAGAATTATTGGAAACGCAAATTAAGCAAACTCAAGTAAGAATTTCTCTGTTAAATGAATCCATAGAAAATAACAAAACAAATTCACATTATTTTAATAGAATGCTAGAAAATTCTCGTTCTCACCATTTAGTTAATATTGAATGGTTTGAGAAGTTACTAAATGATATTAAAGATTGATGTTAATAATAAAAAAATCTACATATATACTTTATATAAATGTAGGATATATAGATTAAAATAAGGCAGATAATTTCCAATTGGATATCTGTCTTTTTATTATATAAGATGTTAAAAGACATTTATACTATGTAAATAAAATTTATAAATATAAAGTTATTAATCGTTGAATTACAGACACTTAAGATGAAAAGTATGACATTTGATATAATAAAATTGTTTAAGTATTAATTAATGGTACAAATAGTTTTAATATAATTGTATTTATAAATAATTATAAAATAATAAATTAATTTTTTTATACTGACTTTTTTATAGTATAAATCGTTATATATAATGACGGAGGTGATAATAGTGAATGATGCTCGGATTATATCAAGAATAAAAGCAGGGGAAAAAGAATTATTTGATACTCTAATCAAAAAATACTATGATAGCATCTATTGTTATTGTTATCGCCATGTAGACAATCAAATGACTGCACAAGACTTAACCCAAGATGTATTTATAACAGTTATAAAAAATATAAGTGATTATAAACATTATGGTAAGTTTGAAAACTATTTATATGTTATTGCAAAAAATAAGTGTAAGGACTTATGGAAGAAAAAGCAACCTATATATTTAGAGTCATTAGATAAAGAGATGTCAAAGCAAGAATTAGCAGATGTTGAAAACAAAATATTTGTAAAAGAAGCTTTGATTAAATTACCAGAAGTAGAGTTTGAAGTGATAATTTTAAGATATTATCATGATTTAAAATTTAAGGATATTGCTAAGATTATGGGTTCAAGCGTCTCTGTCACAAAGTATAGAATGAATAGAGCATTAAAAAAACTAAAATTATATTTGGAAGGAGGTAAATTATGAATAATAAAAAACTTAAAGAAAGTCTATTTGAATATAAAGTTCCAAAATATGATGTTTCAGCAATTGAAAAAACGGTTAAAGCTATACATGAATTAACATTTAATAATGCAGATAAAAGAATGAATAGTATAGAATTTTTTATCTCTCAAATTGGCTTTATACGAAAAAGAACTTGGATTATGCAATTTTTAGTACTGTGTATAATATGCTTATTTTTATTTAGTACATCAAGAGATAGCAATTCACTTTACAATACTTTATCCTTGATTTCCGCAACATTTCCACTTCTCATATTAACTAATATAGAAGAGTTAGCAAAAGTATATAATAGTAGTATTTTAGAGATAGAATTTTCAACCAAAAATACACTACACAAAATTATTGCTACAAGAATGCTTGTATTTGGAATAAGTGATTTGTTGCTTATGCTTATTGTCTTGATATCTGCAAAACAAACTATTAATTTAAATGTAGTGTATATAATAATTTATATACTAGTGCCCTTTAACTTAATGTGTATAGGATGTATGGAAATTATAAATAAAAACAAAGGTAAAAATACGAATTATTATTGTATGATATATGGTGTATCTCTTGTATTATTGATATTTACACTAGGTACTTTTAGAAAAAGTATATATCAATTTGAATCAATAAACCAATGGCTAATCGTTTTTATAATCACATCAGTAATATTAATTTATGAAATAAGAAAAACATGGAGACATATTCGTTCGTTTGAAAATATTATTGTGTAAGAAAAAAATAAGAATATACAGTATCAGGAGGAATAAGTATGGAGCTAAGTGTAGAAGGATTAACAAAACAGTATAATAACAAAGTTATAGTAGATAAAATAGAATTTAGATTGAATGAAGGTATATATGGATTTTTAGGAGAAAATGGGGCAGGAAAGACCACTCTTATGAGAATGATTTGTGGGATATTAAGTCCAACATCTGGAGAAGTAAAGATAGATGGTAAAAATAACTTGGATATGGGAGAAGATTTTAGAGATATGATTGGATACCTTCCTCAAGACTTTGGATATTATCCAGATTTTACTGCAAAAGAATTTATGCTATATATAGCTTCATTAAAGGGATTGATACCTAGCCATGCAAAGAAAAAAACACAAGAATTATTAGAAATGGTTGGTTTATCAGATGTAATCAATAAAAAAATAAAAACATTCTCTGGAGGGATGAAACAAAGGCTAGGATTTGCTCAGACACTACTTAACGACCCTAAAATTTTAATATTAGATGAACCAACAGCAGGATTAGACCCTAAAGAACGAGTTAGATTTCGTAATTTGATTTCAAAATTCTCTAAAAAGAAAATTGTTATTTTATCTACTCATATTGTATCTGATGTAGAACATATTGCAGATAAGATTTTAATAATGAAAAAAGGAAGATTCATTTTAACTGGTTCAGTTGAAGAAGTAACTTCAAAAATAGAAGATAAAGTATGGAAATGTGTAATTAATGAAAATGAAGTAGAGTATATGTCTGATAGATATTGTTTAGCAAATATTCATCATTCTGGAGGAGTCGTAAATCTTAGAATTATAAGTGATATAAAACCACATGATAATGCATATAATTTGAAACCAACATTAGAAGATTTGTATTTATATTGTATTAATGAGGAACTATAAATATATATAAGGAGATAAGTATGTTTACATTAATTAAATTTGAATTAAAAAAAATAATAAAGAGAAAGTCTACAATAGCAGTTATTTTAGGAAGTCTAGCCTTAAGCATAATCCTTTTTTCTTTAATGCCAATTAAACAAAAAGCTAATGATGAGAATGGAAAAGAGTATAGAGGTCTACAGGCCATTGAAATAAAAAAACAACAATCTAAATTAAATGATGGGTACATAACAAATAAAAAAGTAGAAAACTCAGTTAAAGAATATCAAAAAATGTTTAATAATCCAGATAATATTATAAAAGATGAAAGTGGTTTTTCAGATTTTAAGCCAGATATTTATTGGAAATTTTTTTATCCTAGTAAGAGTTTTTACAGTTTTATAATAGAGTCATATAGTAAGCCTAATGATTTTGATTCCTCTATAATTAGAACAATGTCACTAAAGAATGGCATTGATTTTTATAAGTCTAGAAATGAAAAAGTAAATACAATCTTAAATATGGAATATGCAGACGGAAATTATACACAAAAAGAAAAGGAATTTTGGTTATCTAAGAATAAGGAAATAAGTGAGCCCTATTTAAATGGATATTATCAAGGTTGGGATTATTTCATATTATCGAGAGATTTACTGATTTTTACTATATTAGCTATTTGTATAAGTATAGCTTCTGTATTTTCAGGAGAATATCAATCAGGTACTGATTCAGTGATATTATCTTCTAAATATGGAAAAAGTAAAGTTATAACAGCCAAAATAATAAGTTCTTTTTTATTTGGTACAATTATTTTTATTATAAACACAATTGTATGTGTTGGAATACTCACTCTGTCTTTTGGAATGGATGGATGGAATTTACCATTACAACTTACAACTAGTTCAGTTCCATATCCATATACACTTTTACAGGCAACATTACTAAGCATATTAGTTATTTATATTATATTAATAGCATTAATTAGTTTTACACTTTTATTATCTTCTTTCATGAAATCACCTTTTCCAGTTTTAATTACAAATATAATAATACTTTTCGTACCAATATTTTTACAATATAGTGAAACCAACAAACTTTATAATCTGATTTTACGAATTTTGCCATCAAATGCTATTTCATTTTCGTTTGCCAATTATATAGATTACAAGATTGGTAATTTAATAATAGATTTACCAACTATGATTATTTTTACATGTTTAGTACTTGCAATTCTTTTCTTACCTTTTACTAAAAATAATTTTAAAAAACACCAAGTTAATTAAACTATATAATATAAAAAGCTTGAAGATATAGAAATAAATTATAGTTAATTTCTATATATTCAAGCTTTGAAGTTTTGTATTTAAGTTGAGCAATTATAAAATATGTAGTTTAGATGTTATAAGTTTATGTTATAAACATACTGATTTTTGTACATCAGTTCTTACATTAACATTACCTGCTTTTAGATTTTCTCCTATAGTAAGCCCTTTGTCTTTTAGAACATATTCAAAAGTCATAAGAGGAACTCCACCTTTTCTGCCACCTAATATTTCTTTTCCTTTTAAATCATCATAAGAGAAATTAGACATTTTTTTTCTAGCTACTAGAAAACTTCCATCTCTTTTAGTCAATTGTGCAAAGTTCACTGCATAATCATTTTTATTTTGATTATATACATATATAGATGCTTCAGGACCCATTAGACCTACATTTGCCTCACCTGAAATCAAAGCCGCCATAGTTTTATCAGCACCTTGAGTATTTATAAGGTCTATTTTTATACCTTCATCTTCAAAAAACCCTTTTGTAATAGCAGCATATTGTGGAGCGTAAAAAACGGAATGAGTAACTTCTGCTATAGTTACCTTATCTAGATTTTTAGATGAAGAGTCATCTTTTTTATCATTGGAACTAAAATCACATCCAGTTAGACATAGCGTGCCTATAACAACAGAACTTGCAATTGCGACTATTTTTTTAAACATAATAAATACCTCCCATAAAACATCCGAATAATATATAGTATTAAATATTTATTGTAGTTGTTACAAAAATGTATCTATATTTATTCTATTTCTACAAAAACCTAAAAATAAATTTGAGTTTTATGTTTTAAACAATGTTTAATCTTGGGTAAATTATATTGATTATTTATAATTTAAAGGGTAAAATTAAAATAATATTATTTTAGAGTACTATATATAAATACTAATTTATATGAAAAGAATTTATATATAAAGTTAGATTATTTTTATATGAAATAACCTAACTTTATATTTTGCAATTACTTGAGTATTACTGGACAAACATAATTAAAATGGAGGAAATTATATGAAACAAAATAAATATGATAATGATGAATTCTTTGATAAATACAGTAAAATGGAACGTTCTATAAATGGTCTAGCAGGTGCTGGAGAATGGCATGTTTTAAAAAAAATGTTACCAGAATTTAAAGGAAAACGCGTTTTAGATTTGGGCTGTGGATTTGGATGGCACTGTCAATATGCAGTTGAAAATGGAGCAGATTCTGCTGTTGGAATTGATATTTCAGAAAAAATGTTAAAAGAAGCTAGAAACAAAACAAAATTTGATAATATAAAATACATATGTATGCCTATTGAAGATATTAATTTTCCAAAAGATAGTTTTGATATAGTTATTAGTTCTTTGGCACTACATTATATTCAATCATTTGAAGATATATGTAATAAAATAAGTGACTGCCTTTCAAGTGGAGGTGAGTTCGTATTTTCTGTTGAACATCCTATATTCACTGCATATGGAACTCAAGAATGGTATTGTGACAAGGATGGTAATCATCTTCATTGGCCAGTTGATAGATATTTTACAGAAGGAGTACGTAAATCTAATTTTTTAGGAGAAGAAGTTATAAAATATCATAAAACACTGACAACTTATCTAAATACTTTAAATAAAACTGGATTTGAAATATTAGAAATAATCGAACCTCAACCAGAAGAAAAACTATTAGATACAATTCCTGAAATGAAAGATGAATTACGCAGACCTATGATGTTACTTGTAGCTGCAAGAAAAAGATAGTAAAGAATAGTTAATCTAGCTTATAGAGAAAATTTTAAATGCTAAGCTGAAAGATTAATCGTATTTTTTAAAGAAGGCAAAAGTAATGATTTCTTTTGCCTTTTCTAGTAAGTAATAATTATACTTCTACATAATATATTTCATTTCCATTTTGCTCTATAAGTTTTTTCATGTCTTCAAATTTCAAAAACACAGTAGCTGTGTTGTCATTTGGATGTATACCTATTTTATCCATTTTTAATAAATCTTTATCAAATACAACTTTTACAACAGCATCTGTATCATTTAATATACCAAAAGGAGTTACAGCTCCCTTAGTAAGTTTTAAGTATTTATGAAGTCTTTCTTCTGATGCAAAACTAAGAGGCTTACTATCAATTTGTTGACGAATGTCTTTTAAATCTGCTTTTTTATCCTTACCTAGTACAACTAAAAAATGTTCTTTCCCTTTAGCATCACGAAGAAATAAATTTTTTACAACAAATTCCATATGTAATGTTTCTAATTGTTCCATTTCTTCAATTGTATAAACTGGTGGATGATTTACAACTTCATAAGGTATATTTAATTCATCCAATTTTCTATATACTTCTTGTTGTTGAGTATCCATAATATCCTCCTATTAGAAATTTATTTTATATATAAACAATATTATCACATAAAACTTCAAAAGAAAACGTTTTATGGTGTGCAAATGCTATATTATTTGCTTTTAGATAAAGCTCTAATGTACAAATATAACCCTATAAAGTTAAAAAATTTTAAAAATACTTGTAAAAAGGACATTATTTACTATTTATAAATTATATAAAAAGAGATTATATAAAGTCACATATGAAAAAACTATATTATACTATCTTTTCTTTTTGGAATAAACTATACTTTAAATAGAGATATTTAATTTTAATAAATTTTACAGTATTAACAGTAAATTACCTTAGAAAGGAACGTGCTTTATATGTCTACAGACAAAGTTGTTGGAATCATAGATGAAGAAACTGCAGAACTTGCTGGAATTGAATATACTGGTAAAATTTATGCTTCTTCTGGTGTTATAAAACATATAAAGAAAAAACATAGGTGTCAATTAAGTAAGGATATTGTTAATGATATAATAGATACTATAAAAATGGTACTAAAATCTCCTGAATATATAGGCAGTCATCCTAAAAAGCCTGGAAAAAGTGTGGAGTTTATAAAAAAAATTGGTGATTATATTTTAGTGGCTACAGAACTAGATACAAAAAAGGGATATTTATATGTATCTTCACTATATGCTATAAAAGAAGCGAAATTAGAAAGTAGAATTAGTAGTGGAAGAGTAAAACAATACGAAAGTTAACATAATATTATTATTTTGAAACTATTGAAAAATATTGTTAAATAAGTTATAATGTTAATATATATGTAGATATTTATTAGTTAGATTTGAGGTTGGAAAGGGCACCCAATACGCTACTATGGAGTAGTTAATAGAGATGCAGGATACGCCGCCCTGCCAAATCTAATTACATTTAAAAGAGAGGATTAATTCCTCTCTTATTGTTTTTTGAACTATTAAGTAAATTTATATAAAAGATTTGAAGTATAAGAATACTTACTTTATCCTAAATAATTTCTTAGATATTCATATAATGTGATTTATGGAATAATATGAATAATCCTATATCTATAAAAAAGTATTTTTTTGTATTAGTTTCTAAAAATTTAGTTAGAAACTATATCATTATGGAAAAAAATGTATTATAATATTTAGAAATATTATAATAAGGGGCGATTAGATATGAGTTTATCAAAGAAAATAGAAGATAAGAGAAAAGCTAAACAAAGAGCTGAAAAAGTTAAGCAAGCTAAAGTTGCTACAGCTGGTGTAGTGTTAGGAGCAGTTACTGGTGCAGTGAGTGGAGTATTGTTGGCTCCTAAATCAGGAAAAGAAACAAGAGAAGACATAAAAGATGCTTCACAACAGATTGTTGAAAAAATAAATATTAAAACAGTAGATGTAAAAGATAAAATGTCTAACAAGCTAGAAGATAGAAGAGGAAATTTTATGGAGTCAAAGAAAAAAATAAGAAAGTACATAGATACTAAAAAGAATATTGAGCATTCTAATGAGGAAGATAAAATAATAGATATTGTTGAACCAGTTAGTGTTACTGAGGAATAGGAATGAACAATACAATAACAATCAATATAAGTATAATATATATATTATTAGCTATACTTGGATGTGTTGCTTTAGTTTATTTAATTATTGTACTTGCTAAATTACATAAGATTTTAAGTAATGTTGGAACTGTTTTAAATGATAATACACAAAATATAAATACAACTTTAAATAATCTTCCTAGTGTTGTAGAGAATTTTGGAGAAGTAGGAGAAAATATGAAAGATGTAACAGAAGCAGTTACTGAAGTTACAGCAGATTTTCTTGTTACTAAAGACAGTGTCAAATCAAATATGGATGTTATAGTGGATATATTGACTATAATCAAAAACATTTTTTTAGATAAAAAATAATTCTAGTTTTAATGAAAAAATTATTAAAACAGAAAATAATTTATAAATAAAATTAATATGAATAAATAAAGATGTATCTATTAATTAATAAACTAACAAGTAGATACATCTTTTTTATTAGATTTTTATAAAATAATCATTCTCTTATAATTTATCTATTTGTTTTAATGCTAATTTAACAGTTTCATATCTATCAGCACCATTTATTACTACATCACCTTTTACAAGTTTATTAGCTTCTCCACCTATAACATAAACTTTTTTCCCTAAACCTTGCTTATAACTAGATGCTTCAACTATTAAAGCATCTTTTAATTGCCAGTATAAAATCTGAGCTGCTACTTTGTCAGCATCTCCTGTATAAACTATTACATTTTCATACACTTTATTTACCCCCTGAGAATCTGATATAGATTTATTTAATATTCCTTCTGCTATCAATTTAGCAACTTTATCTTTATTGTTAATGTAGTAATCTGTATCTGCCTTACTATCTACAAAACATACTTCTATTAATATTGATGGTGCATCAGTATGATTAAGCCAATAAAGACCTCTAACATCAGATTTTGCTCCTCTGTTTTTAAATACTGTAGCTAATTTAGCATTTACTCTTTCTGCATGTATTTTCCCATTATTAGTTTTATATATTGTTTCTGTACCTTCTGGAGCTGAAGTTGTGACATTTGCATTAAAATGAATTTGAACAGCTAAATCAGTTTCTTGTTTGTTTGCTATTTTACACTGGTCTGCTAAATGATTATTTGATTCATCAACTCTTCCTGTGTAAACAGTAGCTCCTCCTATTTTAAGCCATTTGACAATCAAGTCATTCATTATTCTTGTTTCTTTACCTTCATTTATATATCCAACAGCTCCTGTACCTTTTCCAGTTAAAGTATGACCTGGTATTACTACTACTTTCAAGCTATGCATCTCCTTTTCAATTAAATTTAACCTCTATTTAATATATGCATAACTTAGAAATTTGTTTCTTTTTATGTCTTATAGATTTAATATAATATATCTTGTAAATTCATAGAGTATTTAGGTAAAATGTATTAAAGTTATAGTTTTGTATATAATACATTGCTTGATTTCAATAATTTTATAGCATATTCGTCCATTCTATATCCATTTCTATAGTATACATGTTTAATTCCAGATTGAATTATGGCTTTAGTACAATTTAAACATGGAAAATGAGTTACATAAATGGAACAATATTTAACTGCGATACCTTCTTTGGCACAATAGTAAAGGGCATTTTGTTCAGCATGAATTGTCCTAATACAATGTCCATCTCTCATCTCATGACCAACTTCACTACAATGCTTATCTCCAGAAATACTACCATTATAACCAGTAGATACAATTCTATTTTCTGAATTTACAATTATAGCACCTACATAGGCTCTATCACAAGTACCTCTTTCAGCTACTGTCTCACATAATCTCATAAAATATTCTTGCCATGAACATCTATTTTCAATTTTATTTTCCAAATTAATCCCTCCAAACTTATGTCTAATATATAAAGTTTATACCTTAAAAATAGTATTAAAAACAAATTTATATATAAATATGTTAGAAACAAAGCAATTTAAAATAAGAAAACTGTCTCAATAAAATCGAGACAGTTTTATAATCAAGGTTTATAATAGAAGTTCATATTTTTCTTTAAATTCTTTTACAGCTTCAGGCCATGCCTTTTGCTCTGTAATCCCTTTTTCTTTAGCTATTTTAATTGCAATTTTTCTTATCATTGCAGCTCCCTCTAATATTCCCATTTTTAATCTCCCTTCAAATATCTTTTTGTATAGAATATAAATAGTGCTAAGATTTATTACATGCTGCATATACAATATTTATACAACATGTAACTTCTAAACTCCTTTTATTTTCATACGTCTTTAACCGACATATAATTATATTCAGTAGGTTTTAAAATTATCACTTAAATAATTATTATTTAATCTTTTTTATTATTTACTTTCTTATTTACACACTAAAAACTGTAGGTAAATTTGTCTTATATCTTCACAAATATTCCTACAGCTTTAATTATTAAAAATGTATCTCTTTAATTTCGAAAAAGGATTACTTATAAGAAATCATTCCTTATTATAATCACTAAAATAATCAAATATCTTGAATAAAATTTTACTTATCTAGAATTGTATATTTTTTCTATAATATTAACTACAGCGTACATTGCCCATGCACAGATAGCCAATACAAATACGCCCATCATTACTAAATCTAATTTGAATACTTGAGAGCCATATACTATTAAGTATCCTATTCCATATCTTGAAACCAAAAACTCTCCAACAATTACGCCTACCCATGCCATACCAATATTAATCTTAGTTAAATTTATCAAATTTCCTGTATTTGCGGGTAGTATAAGTTTAAAAAGTATTTGAGATTTACTTGCTCCAAAACTTTTTAGCATTTTAATTTTCTCTTCATCTATATTCATAAAATAATTGTAAGCTGAAAGTATAGTAACAACAACCGAAATAGTTACAGCTGTTACGACGATTCCTTCTATTCCAGCACCTACCCAAACTATAATTATAGGAGCCAAAGCAGTCTTAGGAAGAGCATTTAAAACTACCAAAAATGGGTCTAATATTTTTGATAATTTCTCTGACCACCAAAGAGCAATTGCTACCAATATACCTAAAACAGTCCCTATAACAAGACCAAGGACAGTTTCATATACAGATATTCCAATATGTTTAAATAACTGTCCACTAGATGCATACTGAATAAATAAATTGTAAATATCACTTGGTTTGCTAAATAGAAATGTATTTATAACATTTAAGTCAGCTAGAAGTTCCCAGACTATGATAAAACCAATTAGAATTAATAACTGGTAGAACAATACATTTCTTTTTTCTCTTTTTACACCTTTAACATAGTTTATATATCCTTCTGATCTTTTATTAAGCCTCATGTGTATCTAGCTCCTTCCATAATATGTCGAAATACTTTTGAAAATCCGGAACTTTACGTGTTTTGAGAGGCGTTTTTGTTCCATCCATATTAAGTTCAATGTCGTAAATGTTTTTTATGGTAGCAGGTCTTTTAGATAATATTGCAACCTTATCTGATATGCTTATTGCTTCTACTATCGCTAAGAAAGTGCAACTAATTATTTAAAGAAACAGAATCATCTATTTCAGCACCCATATAAATAATGTTAAGGTCTCCTAAACTACTATCCCAAATAATAGAATCAATAATAGTAGACAATAATAATCTCTTATCATCCAGGCTAGCATTATCAACTTCATTATTAAATTTCTTCAAATTACTAACAATAATGTCCAAATTAAAACAATCACTACTAGTATTTATATCACTAGACTCTAAGTCATCAATCTTACTCTTTAAGATACTAATCTCATTATTTAAACTTTCAACTTGAGAAATTATGTAATCAGAAGCAATACTGCCAGTATTTTTTGCAAGCTCTTTAATTAAATTGTTAATAAGTTTTTCTTTCTCTAAAACCTTGTTTTTAAGTAAATCAGTCTCGGAGTGTAAATCATTAAAGGCATAATCAATCTTAATTTTATTACTATCAAATGCACTTATGATAGATTCTAAATCACAGTTTTTAATTTTATCTACAACTAAACTTTCAACTAATGGACCATTAAGATTTTTACAGTTACAACCATCAACGCCAAGTGTTTTTTTAGTTCCACATACATAATAATATTTTAAATCTTTATCAGTTTTTTTACCTTTATAAGTGATTCTCATATTAGCACCACACTTACCACATTTTATAAGACCAGATAAAAGAGCAGTTTTACCAGTTGCTATTCTAGGCGCTTTATCACGATTTTTATCCAGTTGATTTTGTGTTTTAAGCCATATCTCAGGTTCTATAACTCCAAGATGCTTTGCAATTGCAGCTATGGAATCAGACGTATTTTTAGCATATGTCAATATTCCACATTTTCCATCTGGAGTTCCTATAACCTCCATACCATTGTCTCTGAGATATTTTAAAATTTTATCATTAGCTTTTACATATGCTGGATTTCTAAGTATTCTAGATAAAGAGCTAGGGTCAAATTTACCACCATGAGGACCTCTTATACTATTGTGATAGACATATTTATATAATTTTGATAAGGACCTAAATTCTAAGTACTTATTATATATTAGCTTTACAATCTCCATTTGCTCATCGTTTACTTGGAGTTTATACATACTTCTTTCTTTTAGATTTTCATCCAAAAAAGTGATTCTTTCACTGTTAAATCCATGAGGTGTTTTTCCACCAAGCCATCTACCACTACGAGCCAATTCATACATATTATCTTTTACACGTTCTGCAATGGTTTCTCTTTCTAATTGAGCAAATACACTTGATATAAACATCATAGCTCTTCCCATTGGAGTAGAGGTATCAAATTGTTCTTTAATAGATATAAACGATATATCTAGTTTGTTTAATTTTTCTATTAAAGTAGAAAAATCAGATACATTTCTCGAGATTCTATCCAATCTATAACAAATTAGATAATTAAATTTTTTATCCTTGGCATCTTGCATCATTTTTTTAAATTGTGGTCTATCTATATTACTACCACTAAAGCCCTCATCTTCATATATATAAAAATCTTCTATACCAATAGATTTGGCATAATCCATACATAGTTGTATTTGATTTTCTATAGAATCACCTTTCCCAGTGAATCTTGATTTTCTTGAATAAATTGCAGCTTTCAAAATTAAGACCTCCTATAAATTCGAGCTATCTATTTTAAATTTTTTATTATAGTATTTCAAATGAATATATTAATTAATTGAATTTATATAATTATCCCCTTTATAATATATGACTATTTATTTTTTTTATTTCTTTGCCATTAAAATTCCAAATGAGTTGGGCAAATTGATACTTAGTTGTATCAGGACAAATCTATAACTTCATAGATTAATATAAGATACTTAAAATCCAGATATTTTAAAATATGATTTTTAAAACTAGTAGTTATAACAAAAATGTGTAGGGGGCTTGCATATGGAAATCAAGGTTATAGAAATTTTTCCTAAAGATGGAGCTAAACTCAATGAAATAGAAATGGCTAAAGCTAATTGGTTTGTAAATATAATAAGTAAAAAATATCCTAAAGAAATTTTAGGGGAGGCTTTTACCCTTTTAGAAAAAGAATTAAACGTAAGTAAAGCTGATACATAAGCTTCGATTATTGATTTTAATGTACTATGACTTGACATTATATTAATCAAATAGTATATTTTAAAATATAACACAATGAAGTGTTAAAAGAGCAATGGAGCTCCATAGATAAAGTCTATGGAGCTTTTTTGCGTATTTAACTTAAGGAGGATGGTAATTTGAATAATTTTGAGATTAAAACCAAAATAAAATTTGGAGAAGGTTCACTAAAAGCACTACAAGAATTAAAAAACAAAAATGTATTAATAATAACAGACCCATTTATGGTTAAATCAAAAACAATAGATAAAATAACATGTAATTTAATAAATTCAACATATCAAGTTTTTGAAGAAATAGTGCCAGACCCACCAATAGAAATAGTAGTAGCGGGAATAGAAGCATTTAAATCTATAAATCCAGATGTAATAATAGCATTAGGTGGAGGTTCTGCAATAGATGCTGCAAAATCTATAGTGGATTTTTCTAAAAAAATATTAAAAACTAATGAAGTAGAATTTATAGCAATACCAACAACAAGTGGAACAGGTTCAGAAGTAACATCATTTGCAGTAATATCAGATAATCAAAAGGGATGTAAGTATCCATTAGTAAGTGATGATTTACTTCCAAATATGGCAATACTAGACCCAGAACTTATAAAAACTGTACCAAACTTTATAACAGCAGATACAGGTATGGATGTATTGACACATGCTATAGAAGCTTATGTATCTACAAATTCTAATGATTTTTCAGATGCATTAGCCGAAAAAGCTATAAAACTAGTATTTAAGTACTTAATAAAGGCATATAAAGATGGAAATGATATAGAAGCTAGAGAAAAAATGCACAATGCATCTTGTCTGGCAGGTATGGCATTTAATCAAACATCACTTGGTATAAATCATTCTATAGCACATGTATTAGGTGGAAAATTTCATATACCACATGGAAGAGCAAATTCAATATTACTTCCACATGTGATAGAATATAATGCATCAATAGTAGGATATACTAATACAACTTACTCAGATACAGCCATGAAATATGCGCAAATAGCAGAATTAGTAGGGTTTGGAAATGGTAATATAAGAATAGCAGTTAAAAACTTAGTAAATGAAATAAAGAAATTGCAAAAAGAAATGAATATGCCAACCAAATTAACACAGTGTAAATTAAATTTAAAAGATATAACTAATGAAGAAAGAGAAATAGCAAAACTTGCTATAAAAGATACTTGTACATTAACCAATCCTAAAGTGCCAACTGAAGAGGATATAATAAGCATATTAAATAATATTAAATAATTACATTTTATTACATGCAAACATAATATTATACAAATAGGGAAAATGTTTTTAAAAATATAAATAATATATTGACAAATATAAAACATAAAACTATAATGAAAGTATCACAAAGGCGTGATACTTTAGTAAAAAGCAACGGAGCTTCTTAGGAATATTAATATTATTCTTATGGAGCTTCTTTTATTTTAAGCAAATAACTTTTTAGTAAACTATATTTAAAGAAAGTAGGGAATAAATTTGGCTGAAGAATCTAAGCAAAGAGTCATTCAAGAATATGTTCCTGGAAAACAGGTTACATTAGCACATATAATAGCTAACCCTAATGAAGATATATATAAGAAGTTAGGATTGGTACTTGATAAAAAAGATGCAATAGGAATACTTACAATAACACCAAGCGAAGCATCAATAATAGCAGCAGATGTTGCTACAAAATCTTCAAATGTATCTTTAGGTTTTATAGATAGATTTAGTGGTTCTGTAGTAATATCAGGAGATGTAAGTTCTGTAGAATCTGCATTAGATGATGTTTTAGAAGTTTTAGGAAATATGTTAAACTTCTCATCTACAAAAATAACAAGGACATAATAATATAATGAAGAATATAATATTTATGGGAAAGACGGGTAGTGGAAAAACTACTCTATGTCAAAAACTAGACCAATTGGAATTGAAATATAGAAAAACTCAGTCAGTAGAACTTTATAATAATGCAATAGATACTCCAGGTGAATATATGGAAAACAGAAATCTATATAATGCATTAATAACAACATCAGCAGATGCAAAGATTATAGCAATAGTGTATGATGCTACACAAGAAGAAAATTATATAGCACCAGGGTTTGCAAGTATGTTTTGTAAAGATGTAATAGGGATTATAACTAAAATAAATAAAGCTACTGAAGATGAAATCAACATAGCTTATGAGAGACTATTATTAGCAGGAGCAAGCCAAATATTTAAAATAGATACAGTGGATAATATTGGGCTTGAAACATTATTTAAATATCTAGAAAAATCTAAAAATATAGATGAAATTTAAGGGGAAATGTTTTTTTAACTAAAAAATATGATAAAATTATATGGATAGTTAAAGAAAATATAAATTAGTATTTTATAAAGAAATATATAAACTATTCTAAAAAGATTTAATCTTTAAGTGAGGTAGGAACATGGGGAAAAAAATACTATTGGTTGATGATGAACCACTGTTAAGGATGGACACAAAGGATATATTAGAAAGTCATGGTTATGAAATAATAGGAGAAGCAAGTGATGGATTTGAAGCTGTTGAAATGTGTAAAAAACACAAACCTGATTTAGTTATAATGGATATAGAAATGCCAATACTTGATGGTATAAAAGCAGGCAAAATAATCTGTAAAGAAAATCTAGCAGGTGGAGTGCTTTTATTAACTTCATTTGAAGATAAAGAATATATAGAAAAAGCCAAAAGTATAGGTGCTTATGGATACTTGGTAAAAACAGCAAGTGAAAAGTCATTTATCCCAACTATAGAAATGTGTTTAAATAAGGTAAATGAATTTGAAAAAATGAAAAAAGATTTAGAAAAGGTAAATTCTAAATTGAATGAAAGAAAATTAGTAGAAAGAGCAAAAGGTATACTTATAAGAGAGTTTAAGATTTCTGAGGATGAAGCATACACTAGAATAAGAAAATTAAGTATGGATAAAAGAACTACAATGATGGAAATTGCCAAAATGATTATTATAGGATACGATGACTAATACGATAAAAAAAATAGCAACTACACAAACATACTTAAATAATAATGAAATTGAAAAAATTATAGAAGTATCAAAATCCTTAGATTTAATGGCTTCCTTTTATGAGGCTGATGTTTTTATAGATGTACTAAGTAAACTTGATGATGAAGCGATTGTTGTGGCACATAGTAGACCTAAAGAAAAGTCAGTCTACAGTGAAAGTGTTGTAGGTAAAAAGGCTCTAATTGAAAATGAACCAGGAGTTATAAAGTGTCTAAGTACTGGAGAAAGAGCAAGAGATATAAAAGCTTTAACACAAGAATACAAGCTGGTTAAACAAAATATTCAGCCAATAACATTAGATGACAAAGTTTTAGCAGTATTAATAGTTGAAAAAGATATAAGTAGTGAAGTTAAAAGTGAATTTGAAACTAACGAGGATGAAGAAAATAAGAATTTACATCAGTTTATAAAATTGATAGGAAATAATGATTTTTTAGTTGATAATTTAAATTCTGCTATCCTTATATTTGATAAAAATGGAAAACTAAAAATTAAAAATCGTATTGCAACTGAGATGTATAAAAACCTTGGATTTGATTGTGATATACAGGATATGCATTACAACGACTTATATATAGAAACTAAAGTATTTGAAGATATATTAATAGATGAAAATTATGATGAAACAAATGAAGTTTCGATAGGTAATATGTTTTTCAAAATAAAAACTATATACATCAAAGATGATGAATTTAAAGTTTGTAAAATAGTACAAGATATAAGTGATTTAAAACGAAAAGAAGAAGAATTAGTTTTAAAAACAGTAGCTATTAGAGAAGCTCATCATAGAGTGAAAAATAATCTTCATACAGTAATATCTATAATAAAAAAGCAAAGTAGATTATCTCAAAATGAGGAAGTTAAACAATGTTTAGATAATATAATAAACAGAGTGTTTGCAATACTTTCAACTCACTATCTATTATCCAAGGAAGTAGATAATAATATATCTATACGAGAAGGTATCAACTTATTAGTATCAAATATTCAAGGTGGTTATTTGTTTAGTAAAGATATAGATATATGTATAACAGGTGAAGATTTTAAAATTAGTGGAGAAAAAGCAACCGCCATACTTTTAGTTATAAATGAAATATTACAAAATTGTTATGACCATGCTTTCATTGATAGAGAACGTGGCAATATACAAATACTAATAAATAAAGATAATGATTCTAGGAATATAGCTATTATAGATGATGGCGTTGGATTCGATAGTGATAATATAAATAAAAATAGTTTAGGAACATATATAATAGATAGTTATATAACTCAAATGTTAAAAGGAAGTATAAAAAGAAAGAGTAGTAAAAATGGGACAGAAGTATTAATTACTATACCTACACAAATTAATATTTAAATAATAACTCATCTACAAAGTAGTAGTTTTAATTGAGCAAAGAGGCTTAAGGTTATTAATAAATTAAGTTAGTTGAATATATTTATAAAACTTGTAAATATGAATTCAATTTAACAGATATTTATTATAGCTTTAAGCCTCTTTGCTTGTTTAAGACATACTTAAACTTTAGGAGGTGAGAAAATGAGAGAAGAGTTATTAAGTGTTGGTATTGACATTGGAACAAGTACTACTCAGTTGATTTTTTCTAAGTTAATAGTAGAAAATACTGAATCAAATTTTTCGGTACCTAGGATAAGTATAGTAGACAAAGAAATTATTTATAAAAGTAAGGTTTATTTCACTCCCCTTATCTCAAATAATGAAATAAATGGACAGCAAATAAAAGAAATAGTTGAAAGTGAATATAAAAAAGCAAATATATCTAAAGTAGATATACATACAGGAGCAGTAATAATAACTGGCGAAACAGCCAGAAAAGAAAATGCAAACGATGTGCTTCATACTTTAAGTGGATTTGCAGGAGATTTTGTTGTTGCAACAGCAGGCCCTGACCTAGAAAGCATAATATCAGGTAAAGGAGCTGGAGCTCATATTTATTCAAAAGAATATTCAACTACAATTGTAAATATAGATATAGGTGGGGGAACTAGTAATATAGCCTCATTTAAAAGAGGAGAAGTAACTGATACTGGGTGCTTGGATATAGGTGGAAGGCTTATAAAAGTAGATAAAATAAGTAAAGAAATAACTTATATATCACCTAAAATAAATGAAATCATAAAAGATAATAATTTAAATCTTCAAGTTGGAACTGTAGCTACAATAGAAAATACAAAACCAATAGTTAATATAATGGTTGACTTATTAATGGAAAGTATAGGATTAAAAACTCAGACACCTTTATTTGATTTTATAATAACCAATAAATCAATCAATATAGATGAAGATATTAAGAATGTCTCATTTTCAGGTGGGGTAGCTGATTATATTTACTATGATGGAGAAATAAAAGATTATTTTGAATATGGTGATTTGGGAATTTTACTTGGTCAAGCAATAAAAAATTGTGAGTACCTTAAAAAAGTGAACATAGTCAAATCTATGGAGACAATAAGAGCTACAGTAGTTGGTGCAGGTTCTCATACTACTGAGGTAAGTGGAAGTACAATAACTTATACTAGTGAGAATTTTCCACTTAAGAACTTGCCAGTTTTAAAATTATCAATGGATGAAGAAGTAGGTACTTCAAAACAAATCAGTGAAGCTATAAAAAACAAACTTAACTGGTTTAAGTTAGAAAATGATTTACAGAAAGTTGCTATAGCTATGATAGGCAAGAAAAACCCAGCCTTTTCAGATATACAAGAATATGCCAAAGGATTTGTGGATGGAATGCAACAAATCATAGAAAATGATTTGCCTTTTGTAGTAATTGTTGAAAACGATATGGCAAAAGTATTAGGTCAAGCAATATATGCATTATTAAATTATGAAAAAGAAATTGTCTGTATAGACAGTGTCAAGGTCGAAAATGGAGACTATATTGACATTGGGAAACCTATAGTTGAAGGTAAAGTTTTACCTGTAGTAATAAAAACATTAGTTTTTAATTAATAGAAGGAGGTAAGTAAATGATTTTAAAGACAAAATTATTTGGACGTACTTATCAGTTTAAAAGCTTATATGATGTAATGGCTAAAGCTAATGAAGAAAAATCAGGAGATAAATTAGCAGGTCTTGCAGCAGAATCAGCTGAAGAAAGAATAGCAGCAAAGGTTGTTTTATCACACATAAAGTTAGAAGATATAAGAAATAATCCTGCAGTAGCATATGAGGAAGATGAAGTAACAAGAATAATACAAGATGCTGTAAATGAAAAAGTTTATGAAGAAATAAAAGAATGGACAGTATCAGAACTTAGAGAATGGATATTAGATTCAAATACTACAAGTCTTGATATAAGAAGAATATCAAGAGGATTAACTTCTGAAATAATAGCAGCAGTTGCAAAGTTAATGTCAAATATGGACTTAGTCTATGCTGCTAAAAAAATAAAAGTTACTGCTCATTGTAATACAACTATAGGAGAACAAGGTACATTATCAGCAAGACTTCAGCCTAATCACCCTACAGACGACCCAGATGGAATACTTGCATCACTTCTTGAAGGTTTAACTTTTGGTATAGGAGATGCAGTACTTGGTCTAAACCCAGTTGATGACTCAGTTGAAAGTGTTACTAAAGTGTTAAAAAGATTTGAAGAAGTAAAACAAAAATATCAAATACCAACTCAAACATGCGTATTAGCACATGTTACTACACAAATGGAAGCAATAAGAAACGGTGCTCCTGCAGATTTGATATTCCAATCTATAGCAGGTTCTGAAAAGGGAAATGAAGCATTTGGATTCAATGGTGATACTATCGAGGAAGCCAGACAATTAGCTTTAAAACATGGTACAGCTACTGGACCTAATGTTATGTATTTTGAAACTGGACAAGGTTCAGAATTATCTTCAGAAGCACATCATGGAATAGACCAGGTTACTATGGAAGCTAGATGTTATGGATTTGCTAAAAAGTATGAACCATTCTTAGTAAATACAGTTGTTGGATTTATAGGGCCTGAGTATTTATATGATGCTAGAGAAGTAGTAAGGGCAGGACTTGAAGACCATTTTATGGGTAAATTACATGGATTACCAATGGGTGTTGATGTTTGTTACACTAACCACATGAAGGCTGACCAAAATGATATGGAAAACTTAGCTATACTACTGACAACAGCAGGATGTACATATTTTATGGGAATACCTCATGGAGATGATGTAATGCTTAACTATCAAACAACAGGATACCATGAAACAGCATCACTTAGAGAAATGTTTGGATTGACTGCAATAAAAGAATTTGATGCTTGGATGGAAAAGATGGGATTCTCTAAAGATGGTAAGTTAACAGAGTTAGCAGGAGACGCATCTATATTATTAGGATAGGAGGTATTTAGTATGAATGAGAAGGATTTAAAAGCATTAGTAGAACAGTTAGTTGGACAAATGGTTGGAGAATTAGATACTAATGTTGTATCTGAAACTGTTAAGAAAGCAACTGAAACTGTAATTGATAACAGTGCTTGCATAGATGATATAACAGAAATTGATATAAGAAAGCAATTACTAGTAAAAAATCCTAAGGATGCAGAAGCTTACTTAGATATGAAAGCCAAAACACCTGCAAGATTAGGTATAGGAAGAGCTGGTACAAGATATAAAACAGAAACAGTTTTAAGATTTAGAGCAGACCATGCTGCTGCACAAGATGCTGTATTCTCTTATGTAGATGAAGAATTTATAAAAGAAAATAATATGTTTGCAGTAGAAACTTTATGTAAAGATAAAGATGAATACTTAACTAGACCAGACCTAGGAAGAAAATTCTCTCCAGAAACTATAAATAATATAAAATCTAAATTTGGAACAAATCAAAAGGTTTTAATATTAGTGGGAGATGGACTTAGTTCAGCCGCTATAGAAGCAAACTTAAAAGATTGTGTGCCAGCTATAAAACAAGGTCTAAAAATGTATGGAATAGACTCAAGTGAAATTTTATTTGTTAAACACTGTAGAGTTGGTGCTATGGACCACTTAGGTGAAGAATTAGGTTGTGAAGTTATATGTATGTTGGTTGGAGAAAGACCAGGATTGGTTACTGCTGAATCAATGTCAGCATATATAGCATATAAGCCATATATAGGAATGGCAGAAGCAAAGAGAACAGTTATATCAAATATTCACAAAGGTGGAACAACTGCAGTCGAGGCAGGTGCTCATATAGCTGAACTTATAAAAACTATGCTGGATAAAAAAGCTTCAGGAATAGACCTTAAATAAAGTCGAGGGAGTGTAGAATATGAAAAACGATATGATTCGTCCTAATATACTAGGAGTTAAAATAATTTCGAATATAAGTCCAGAAATGGCACAAAAACTAGAATTAAAATCACACCATAAAAGCTTGGGGTTAATAACTGCAGACTGTGATGATGTTACATACACAGCTCTTGATGAAGCAACTAAAGCTTCAGAAGTTGATGTTGTATATGCAAAATCAATGTATGCAGGTGCAGCAAATGCTTCAACAAAACTTGCTGGTGAAGTTTTAGGAATAATAGCAGGACCAAGCCCAGCCGAAGTAAGAAGTGGATTAAATGCAATAATTGATTTTATGGAATATGGAGCAACTTTTATAAGTGCAAATGATGATGATTCAATAGCATATTACGCTCATTGTGTATCAAGAACAGGCACATACCTTTCAGAAGTAGCAGGAATAAGAGAAGGTGAGGCATTAGCTTATTTAGTAGCACCACCACTTGAAGCAATGTATGCTTTAGATGCAGCGATGAAGGCAGCAGATGTTAAAATGTGCGAATTATTTGCACCTCCAACTGAAACAAACTTTGGTGGAGCATTACTTACAGGTTCTCAATCAGCTTGTAAAGCAGCATGTGATGCATTTGCCGAAGCAGTAAAATCAGTTGCAGACAATCCAACAGGCTTTTAGGATAATTAAATGGATGCTATAGGCTTAATAGAAGTAATAGGGTATGTTGCTGCAATAGAAGCTTCTGATGCTTGTTTAAAATCTGCAAATGTTAATCTTGTAAGAATTGATAAGGTTGGAGCAGGTATTGTTACTTTAACAATAAGTGGAGATGTTGGTGCTGTCAAATCTGCTCTAGAAGCAGGTGAAATGGCAGCTTCAAGAGTTGGTACATTAAGGGCATCACATATTATACCAAGAATCCATAATGAAGTAACAGATACTTTATTTAAAAAGGAAGAATCTAAAGTCTGTGAAGTTTTGGAAAAGACAGATAAGAACTTTGAAAATATATTAGAAATAGGTAACATAATTTTAGATGATATTGAAAATAATGATAAACAAGATAGTAATATAAAGAAAGTTAAAAATGAAATAGAAACAGTCGATGATAGTTTAACTGAAGCTGATGAAGAAAAAATAGAAAATTCTAATGCTCATAAAGAAGTATTAGAACAAGTTAAAATAGAAAACACTGATTTCGATAAAGATGATTTATCAAAAAACAGTGTAAAAAAACTTAAAGCTATAGCTAAGAAATTAGACTCTTCAATAACTTATAAAGATTTAAATGTTCTTAAGAAGGAAGAATTAATAAACTTAGTTAAAAAGCTTAGCAGAGGGGATAGATAGTTATGACACTTTTAGATAAAGATTTAGTATCTATACAAGAAGTCAGAACTCTTGTAAAAAAGGCTAAAGTGGCTCAAGAGAAACTTTCTAAAATGAGCCAAGAGCAAATAGATAAAATAGTAAAGTCTATTGCAGATGCAGCATTTAATAATGCTACTAAGTTAGCTAAAATGGCAAATGAAGAAACTGGATTTGGAAAATGGGAAGATAAAGTAATAAAAAATACTTTTGCATCTATGGGAGTTTATGAAACTTTAAAAGATACAAAAACTATTGGAATAATTGGCGAAGATAAAAAAGAAAACACTATAGATATAGCTACACCAGTTGGAATTGTAGCAGGGCTTATACCTTCAACAAATCCAACATCAACAGTAATATATAAAACCATAATATCTATAAAAGCAGGAAATACTATAGTTTTCTCTCCACATCCAAATGCAAAAAAATGCATACTTGAAACAGTTAAGATAATAAATGAGGCAGCTATAAATGCTGGAGCACCAGAGGATTCAATATTATGTATAACTAATCCAAGTATAGTTGGAACAAATGAATTAATGAAGCATAAGGATACAAACTTAATATTAGCAACTGGAGGAGAAGCAATGGTTAGAGCTGCTTACTCTTCAGGAACACCAGCTATAGGAGTTGGCCCTGGAAATGGACCAGCATTTATAGATAAGTCAGCAAATGTTAAGTTGGCAGTCAAGAGAATAATAGACTCTAAAACTTTTGATAATGGTGTTATATGTGCATCAGAACAATCGATAGTGATAGAAAAGTCCATGGAAGAAACTGTTTTAAAAGAACTTAAAAACCAAGGAGCATATCTTTTAACTGAAGAAGAGAGTGAAAGATTAGCAAAGTTCATATTAAGAGCTAATGGTACTATGAATCCGCAAATAGTTGGTAAGAGTGTTGAGGTGATAGCAAATTTAGCAGACCTTGCAAATGTACCTAAAAATACAAAAGTCTTAGTTGCAAGAGAAACTAAAGTTGGTCACAATGTAGCCTATTCAAGAGAAAAACTTACACCAATACTTGCATTCTATGTTGAAGATAATGTAGATGCTATTATGAATAGATGTAGAGAAATACTATTAAATGAAGGTGCTGGACATACTTTCTCAATGCATGCAAATGATGAAGAATTGGTAAAAAGATTTGCTCTTAACATGCCAGTATCAAGAATACTTGTGAATACTCCTTCAGCACTTGGAGGAATAGGTGCATCAACAAATCTTGTACCAGCACTAACACTTGGTTGTGGTGCGATAGGTGGAAGCTCAACTTCAAACAATGTAGGTCCACTTGATTTAATGAATATTAAAAGAGTAGCTTATGGAATCAAAGAAATAGAAGAACTTGGTAGAGATAAATCTCAAGTTGAAAAATCAATGTTTGACTCAATGGATAAAGAAGAATTAATAAATCTTCTAGTTCAAAGATTAGTCAAAGAACTAGCATAATTAAAATAAACAATGAAACTTATAGTTTATAACTATAAGATTTCTAAAAATAAAAAACTATAAAATAATATTAAATTTTTGGAGGATAAGATTATGGCAAGTGCAAATGCATTAGGAATGATAGAAACTAAAGGATTAGTAGGAGCAATAGAAGCAGCAGATGCAATGGTTAAAGCTGCAAACGTACAATTAGTAGGAAAAGAGCAAGTAGGTGGAGGATTAGTTACTGTAATGGTAAGAGGAGATGTTGGAGCTGTTAAAGCTGCTACAGATGCTGGAGCTGCTGCTGCTGAAAGAGTTGGAGAACTAATATCAGTTCATGTTATACCAAGACCACATTTTGAAGTAGATGCTATATTACCAAAAGTGTCAGCTGAGTAATATAAATGTAATTTGAAAATTTAAATTTTGATTAAAAAAGAGGCTATCTCAAAAATGAGTCTTACTAATAAACTCAATGTATTTTGAGGTAGCCTTTTTTATACATCTAATAGGAGATGTGATAAAATGGGTGTTTTAACAGAAAATGAAGTAAAAAGAAAAATTGGAAAAAATAAAGATAATATAACTGAATTTTATATAGAAAAAGGGCAAATAATAACTCCTTCTGCAAAATCTTATTTAGCTGAGAGAAGTATTGAGCTTAAGTATGTTGATAAACTTCCAGTCATAAATAATGAACCTAAGGAAGTTATAAAAGAAGTAGTTAAAGAAAAAACATATAGATATACTACTGTATTTGGTGCTAAATTGGATGAGAAACCAGAACATATGACTCAATTAAATGGAAATCTTTTAGTTTTTAAAGACCATAAAAGAATAATACTAAGAGGTAAAATAGATTCACTTGAATCAGAAATACTGAAAACTCAAGTTCTTTGTCAAAAGCTAGATATGCCAAAGCTTGTTAAGGAATTACAAGAAGTATTAGATTTTGTAAGAAATATAATGAGATGTGAAGTTTTGGAAGAAAAACTAGAAGACTTTAAACTTTTAGGGTTAACTCCTCAAGAACTTAGAGAACAATCTCACTATCCTAAAAAATATTTTGGTATAGGACATGAATTCCCAAGTTATGAAATGGGTGAAGCTGTAGTTGCTATAAACAGTATAAGAAGCAATGTTAGAGAGGTTGAACTTGCAGCTTATGAAGCATTTAAGGGTGAGTATGGAAATGTTCATAGAGAAGATTTAATAAAGGCACTTAATAGATTGTCATCTGTATTTTGGATAATGATATATAAAGTTAGAACTAATAAGTATAAGTAGTTGGAGGACGTAATGGAAAGTCTATTAAACGAAATAGTAGAAGAAGTAATAAATAGAGTTAAAAAAGAAGCGTTTATAGAGGTTGAAGCATCAGGAAGACATGTTCACTTAAGTAGAGAAGATGTAGATAAATTATTTGGTAAGGGGCACACTCTTACAAAATTAAAAGACTTATCTCAACCAGGTCAATATGCTTGTAAGGAAAGAGTTACTATTACAGGGCCTAAGGGAAGTATAAAAAATGTAGTTGTACTTGGACCATGTAGAGAAGAAACTCAGGTAGAAATCTCTTTAACAGATGGTTCAACTCTTGGATTAAAAGCTCCTATAAGACAAAGTGGAGACTTAGAAGGAACTTTAATGGTTAAAATATCAACACAACATGGTGAAGTTGAACTCGATAAAGGATTAATGGTTGCTAAAAGACACATACATATGACGCCTGCTGATGCAGAAAAATTCAATGTATGTGACAGAGAAATAGTTGAAGCTAAAGTGATGGGTCAGAGACCTCTAACATTTGATGATGTAGTAATAAGAGTTAGTGATAGTTTTAAAACTTACATGCACATAGATTATGATGAAGCTAATGCATGTGGTTATTCAAAAGGGACTGTTGCTAAAATAATAAAGAAAGCATAGATTTAACCTGCTATATAGATTACCTCTAGGGAGGATTTAATATGAATTATGATAAGCTTGTAGATTTAGTAATAGAAGAAATCTATAAAAAAATAAATAATGATGAATTAAAAGTATCTAATAAACCTAAAGCTGTAACTGTATTTGAACAGGATAACAGTAAATTTAATTTATTAAGAGATGAATTTGAAATATTAGAATTTAATAAAAGCATAAAAGAATGCGAGGTCGTGATAGTTTCAAAACTTTGTATGAGAGGATTATCAAACTTAGCACTTGGAAATTCAACAAGTGACGAAGAGAGATTTATACTAAAGATGCTTATGAAAGGTAAAAAAGTATATGTCTTAGATGAAGGAATTGAATACAAACGATATAAAGATACTGCACCAAAAGCATTGTATAAAAAATTCATATCATTTGAAGATGAAATACGTAAATTTGGTGTTGAAATTATAAAAGACTTAAACACTATAGCTAAAAGTAAGTTAAGTATACAAAGTGAAACTACAGAAATTTTAAATAAAGATACTATAAGTTTAATCAATACAGAGAATACAAAGATAGTTAATGAGTTTAGTTTAGATTTAAGAAATAAAAAGCTTATATCAGAAGCTGATTTAAGAAAACCTACTATAAATGGAGTTAAAAATATATTAGTTAATAAAAAAAGTATAATAACTCCATTAGCTGTAGATTTTATGAGAATACACCATCTCGAACTAAAGAAAATGTAAGGAGGTAATTTTATGGATATAGGAAAAGTTGTAGGTAATGTTTGGGCCACAAGAAAAGATGAAAAATTGTGTGGTCAAAAACTTTTAGTCGTAAAAATTTTAGAAACTAAAGACACATACAAAGAAGGCTTCATGGTTGCGGCCGATAATGCAGGAGCAGGAAATGGAGACTTAGTTCTTATATCCAAAGGTTCCTCAGCAAGAGAATCTATTGAAAAAAAACATGTTCCAGTAGATGCAACTATAGTTGGAGTGGTTGACTCCTTTGAGGTATTTGATGAATAAAAGTATAGGCGCTATAGAGTTTAAAAGTATAGCTAAAGGTATAGAAGTATCTAATGAAATGGTAAAAAAATCATCAGTCGATGTATTATACTTAAAAAGTATTTGTCCAGGTAAATTTTTAATAATAGTAGGTGGAGAAACTTCCTATGTAAATGAATGCATAAGTTATGGAATGGAGCTTGGAGAAAAGTACATTGTAGATAATTTTGTAATAAATTCAATTTCACAAGAAATATTAAATGGATTTAAAAATAGGTACCAAACATTAGATAATATAGTCTCTATAGGTGTTGTTGAAAGTAGTAAAGTATGTGCTGGAATAAAAATGCTTGATAAGACTTTAAAATCAAGCGACTTAGTATTAGTAAAGCTTCAATTATCTTTTGCTATAGGTGGAAAGTTAGTATATATAGTAGCAGGAGATTTAAGTAGTTTAGAATATGCATTAAAAGAAAGTGAAAAAGTTGTAAAAGAAAAAGAAGTAATCTATAAGACTGTAATATCATCAGTAGACAGTCAAATAACAAAAAGTCTAATAAAATAATGGGGGGCATTATGAGTATAAACGAAATTATAATCTATGTAATGGTAGTCTTCATGGCACTTGGAGCTATAGATAAGTGTATAGGCAATAAATTTGGTCTTGGAGAACAGTTTGAAGAAGGTATAATGGCAATGGGTTCACTTGCAGTTGCGATGGTTGGTGTTATATGTCTAGCACCAGTACTTGCTGATGTATTAAGACCAATTGTAGTACCAGTATTTGATATGCTTGGAGCTGACCCAGCTATGTTTGCTGGAAGTTTATTAGCTAATGATATGGGTGGTGCGCCACTTGCTCTTGAGCTTGCAAAAGACCCAAATGCTGGATTATTTGGCGGATTAATAGTAGGAGCTATGATGGGACCTACAATAGTATTTATAATACCAGTTGCACTTGGGATAATAGAAAAAGAAGACCAAAAATTCTTAGCAACAGGAATACTTGCAGGAATAATAACGATACCTGTTGGGGCGTTTGTTGGTGGATTAGTTGCAGGATTTGAAGTAATGATGGTTCTTAGAAACTTAGTGCCAATAATAATATTTGCAGTAGTTATAGCACTTGGATTATTGAAGTTTGAAAATGCTATGATAAAAGGATTCACATACTTTGGAAAAGGTGTAGTAATAGTTATAACTTTAGGGCTTGCTGCTGCGATAGTTGAAGCCTTAACAGGAATAGTTGTAATACCTGGAATGAAACCAATAGGTGAAGGTATAGAAATAGTAGGGGATATAGCAATAGTTTTAGCAGGGGCATTCCCACTAGTGTTTGTTATAACAAAAGTGTTCAATAAACCATTGATGGCTTTAGGAAAAGTTCTTGGAATGAATGATGTATCAGCAGCAGGTCTTGTTGCAAGTTTAGCTAACTGTATACCAATGTTTGGTATGATGAAAGATATGGATAATAGAGGAAAGATAATAAACGTGGCATTCTCTGTATCGGCAGCATTCGTATTTGGAGACCACTTAGGGTTTACAGCAGGGTTTAATGCTAATATGATAACACCAATGATAGTTGCTAAATTGGTTGGTGGTATAACAGCAGTCCTATTAGCTATGGTTATAGCAAATAAAACACTAAAAAAGGAGAATGCATAAGATGGATATAACAAATATAGATAAAAACTTAATTGAAACATTAGTAAGACAAATAATAGAAGAAAAAATAAATGGAACTAAAGATAGTGTAGATTTCGTTAGAAATAAAGATGTTAGTGGAATAACTTCTATAAAGTTACCAACAGTAAAGGTTAATGAATCTGATAGATTAGATACAGGAAATCCTAATGATGTAGTTTATACAAAAGATTTATTTACATTAGAGGAAAGTCCTAGATTAGGCTGTGGTATGATGGAGATGAAGGAAACTACTTTTGACTGGACTCTAAACTATGATGAAATAGATTATGTAATAGATGGAACTTTAGATATAATAATAGATGGAAGAAAGATATCTGCTTCTTCAGGTGAGTTAATATTTATACCAAAAGGAAGTAAGATACAATTTTCTGTACCTGATTATGCTAGGTTTATATATGTAACATATCCAGCAGACTGGGCATCTCAAAATTAACAAGAGAATACTTTAAATACAGAAATAAGGCTATGACTACAAAATCATAGCCTTATTTTCAGATTTAATAAATCACAATTACTTTTGATTCGAAGTCTTTATTATTTCTTCTCTTAAATATTTAAATTTATTTACAAAAAATGGAACAGGTGCAAATAATGACAATATTTGTTATAATTAATTTAACATAGTACTTGGAATTTGAGGATATGAGAATAAATATTTTTTATTGGAGGGGAATTAATGAATATAGTAAAGTTGCTAGATATTATGTATAAAGAAGATATTATAAGTAATTTGATAGTTGGTTTAATAAATGAATCACCATCATTTAGAAATTCATTTCTAGAAAATTTAGCTGAAATACAAAATCCAAATGATTTTAGAGTTAAAGCTCATACAAGAATATCAACATCTGTTGGAATTCCAGATATAATCATAACAATAGAAAAAGAGGATGAATCTATTTTATTAATAATAGAGAATAAATTAAAAGCAGATGAAGGGTATAATCAAACTTTAAGATACTTAGACAATAAATGCATAAATGAATTGATAAGTAATAAAAAAATATTTAATAAAAGAATGAAAGAAGATATAGAATGTAAATTCATATTCTTAACCTTAATACCAGAACAACAACCTACAGGAACTGAATTTGTAAATATAACATATAAAAATTTAGTTGATAAGGTAAATATAGAAATAGAAGATAAAGGATTAAATAGAGTATATGAAGATTTTATAGAGCTCTTAAAAGAATTTTATGATGGTTTAAATATTAATATAAAGGACAATCTTATAAAAACATTAAATCAAGAATCAAATAGTTTAAAAGCTTTTATAAAGTTTAAAAAGATATTTGACTGTATAAAAAATGTAAATGGATTAAGTATATATGATGTTGGAAAAACTGGTGGAATGGGAAGAGTAAGTTTTGTTGCAAAGATATCTAAGGATAATTGGTTAGGAAAAGATGATATAAAGATAGTAGATGATAAATATAAAATCACAAAAGACAGTTATAATATACATTTAGAGCCATCATTTGATACTTTCAATAAAATTATAAGCTTACCATTACATTATGAGACTAATCCATATATACCTAAAAATAAATTAATAGAAAATAGTGATGAAGAAGAATATAAAGAATATAAAGTTAAAAGAGACTATATAAAACAATTAATACATAATAAAATTAATAATTTAAATGATGAAAATATAAAAATTTATAATGGTTCAAATCAAATCGCTTTAATAAAACTTCAAATAAATGAAGAAATGCTTATTGAAGAATTTATAAATGAAATTCAAAAATATATGGAAAAAATTTCGGAAATAGTGGATAGTTGTTTAATAAATTAGATAAACTTATGATATTGGAGATACAATCTATGATTTATGAATACTTTTACACGTTTATCATTTTTTTATCTCCTAGTGTTGCACTTTTATACATATTGCTTCACCAATATCATGCGTAACCAAAATAGTAGATTTATTCTCATTTTTAATAATACTATAAACATCATCACAAACCAACAATCTCGTCTGATAATCAAGAGCTGAAAAAGGCTCATCTAAAAGTAAAATATCTGGATTTACAGACAGTGTTCTAATAAGTGCAACCCTTTGTCTCATACCACCAGATAATTCTTTTGGGTACATGTTTCTAAAATCCCATAATCCATAAGTCTTTAAAAGACTTTCAACTCTATCTAAAGATTTTTTATCTTTTTTGCCTTGAATTTCTAAGCCAATAGTTATATTATCCATTATATTTCTCCATTCAAGCAAATTATCTTTTTGAAACATATATCCAATATTTCCAGTAATCTTTACGTCTCCACTAGTTGGTTTTAAAAGATTAGTAAGAATATTTAAAATTGTAGATTTACCGCTTCCAGAAGGACCAAGCAAAGTTAATATTTCTCCTTCTTTCAAGTTAAAATTAACATCTTTTAATACTTCAAGTTCGCCTTCCTTAGTGTAGAAGTTCATATTTATATTTTTAACCTCTACTATGTTGTCATTCATTATGCCACCCCCTATAACTTTTAGCTCGTATATATTATGTTATTAACAATATGACCTATTTGTACCATTTTTCATAAATATAATATAAATATTTTGTTTATTTACGTATTTTCTTAGTAACTTGTACGTATAAATTATAGATAAATAAATTATAAGGTAGGGGATAGAATTGAGTAACATAATAACTAATTTAATAGAGTCAATATTTACTAATCCGATAACTATATTGTTTTTACTTGCAATAACTTTATATTCTGTTTTTAAGATAATAGAAAATAACAGAGTATACTCGTTTGTAAGTTCAAAACTAGAAGAAATCAATAGAAACCATAAAACGAGTGAATTTTATGGAAAGGTAAGGAATGATTACTATACATATAGCAAAGAAAATCCTTATTCTGATGTAAATATAACTTCTTTTGTAGAAGAAGTTGTATCAGATTTAAAACACAACAACTTACCACTTTTAGAGAAGATTAGAAGTATAAAAAATTCATCTTCAATAAGTATTTTGCTTGGAGTTTTAGGTACATTTGTTGGACTTTCTACAATGCTTTTATGTGTTGATACCAAAGACATTATAAATTCACTTCCTTCGACTATTAGTAGTATGCAGACTGCATTTACAACAAGCATCTTTGGAGTCGTATTTTCTCTAATTATAGGCTACTGTACAAAGATAAAAGATTGTGAACATGTTTTAATACAGATAATGTTAAAATGCGAAAATTTATTAACATCTGAGATAACTCATTTTAAATCAGAAAGAATGGATTTAAAAGTAGAAGAGGTAAAAAATACAATAAAACAAATAAGTAAGTCTATAGAAGCTATTGAAAAATTTGATAAAATATCTAAAGATTTAAATGATTTTAATGATGAATTCATAAGTGGAATAGAAGCTTTAAAAAGCCTTTTAGAGGGTTCTCAAAGCTCTATTAAGACCTTTGACCAAAGCGTAAGAAAATTAGATAAACAGTTTAATATTTTAAATGTAAAGTTTGTAAAACTGTTTGATAAGTATGATAATCAAGACAACATAAATAAAGAGATTTTATTTGACATAAAAGAATCTTCAAAAAATATATACAATGCTACTGAAAGCCAGTTTAAAATTAGAGACTACATAAAAAATATAAATGCAGGATTTGCTTTATATGAAAGAAGTGCCCAAGATTTATTAACTAAATTAATGACTCATGAAAATAAAATATCTCAAAATCAAAAAATTCTTTTAGATGAAAAGTTTACTCTAGATGATTCAATAAAAAATCTTTCAAGTATTATTGAAAACTTTTCTAATGACCTACAAGTTAAACTAGATATAATGTTTGAGAATTCTTTAGATATTCAAGATAAATTAGACGTTATGTTTAATAACTCTTTTATGCATGATGAAGTTCCTCTTGAGAGTGAAGAATTATTTAAAGATGATATCGATAGTGTATTTAACCCTTTCAGCGAAGAAATTTATGAGATAGAAAATAATGAAATAAAGGTCATAGGTGAGGATGAGTTAAATGAATAATAAATATAGAAGAACTGTTAACAGAGAATTTGAAAAGAGTAGCTTTTGGCCAACATTTACAGATTTATTATCAACTGTCTTGATGGTTGTGATTCTTATCTTATTTAGTTCAGAAAGTATTTCAGGTTCTGTCGAGCAAGATTTGGCCAAGAACGTCAACGCTTCTGTTGAGGAGACCTTTAAAAAAAGTGGTATTCCTGTGAAAGTAGATAAGGTTAATGGTCAAGTAACCTTTGGTGAAAGAACTATGTTTGATGTAGATAGTGATGTTTTAAAACCAGAGGCTAAAGAAATGTTAAAAATGTTCGTTCCAAAGTACATAGAAACTATTTATAAAGATTATGGTGACTATATATCCAAAATAGTTATAGAAGGCCATACAGATGATGTAGGGAGCTATATATACAATTTAGACCTGTCCCAAAGAAGAGCATATAGTGTTGCAAAGTATATAGTAGGGGATGAGATTGGTGACTATAAATATAAAGATAAGGTTACTAGACATATTATTGCAATAGGAAGATCAAAAGCTGAACTTATAAAAGATGGAGATAATGGAGTAAACAGAGATGCATCTAGAAGGGTAGAGCTAAAATATGAAATAAATATTAATCAAAATAAATAGTTAAATTTTTATAAAAAAAAAGAAGGCAGTTGGTGTGAGCTTTAAGCCTTCTTTAAGGAAAAAGTTTATTTATTTTTGTTGATATTTAACATATTATAGTTTTTAGAAAAAATTTGCAATATCTTAAACGTAAATGGTCGTTTAAAATGCATAACTGGGTACTACTGATGTAAAATATTTCATTTTATATAATATAAAATTTATAAGCAATCAATTGTTCATATTATTATACGATAACAAGTCATTTAAAATATTATGTAAAAAAATATCATAAAAACTCATATAATGCTAGTGATATTATTATATTATATAGAATTTAGAGTAAGTTGATTATTTATTAATTTTACATATATTAGATTGTAGTAGAAAAATAAAAAGGTAACAACTAATATTAGTTGTTACCTTTTTATTGATGAAAAAATTTAACTTTAATTATTTTTTTATCAATTGACAGCCAAAACAGATTCCTGCGCCTCCAGATTTCTTAATTTGATACATTGCTTGGTCTGCTTTATTAATTAATTCTTCTGCATTATTTCCATCTTCTGGATAGCAAGCTATGCCAACACTAGTATTGCAATATACAGAACCATTTTTTAAATTCCATGGTTCTTTAAATCTTTTATGTATGAAACTTACTAAATTACATATATTATCTTTTGTAATATCCCCACCAATTACAGCAACAAATTCATCTCCACCATTTCTATAAACAGAATTCTTAAGAAGTGGAATTGAAGAGAAAAAATCCCCAAGTTTTACAAGGAATTCATCACCAGCATCATGCCCATAATTATCATTAATTACTTTAAAGCCATCAATATCGAAAAAGATTACATATCCTTGCTCATCTTCTTTAGCATTGTCGATTCTATTTTTACATTCTTCAAGAAGCATCCTTCGATTTGGGAGACCTGTTAACACGTCGTAATTTGCCATATATTCAATTAATTCTTCATTCTTTTTATTATCAGTTATATCTGCACTGCTAACAAGATGAGCAAGACGACCATCAACCCATCTAAAAGCTGTACTAAATACTCTAAACCATGCTCCATCAAAAGGTCTTTGATAATTCCATGTATATACTCCTGTACTATTCCCATTTTCATCAATAAGATTTTCTTGTGGACAAAACTCACAAGGAGATGTCTGTCCTGGGAAAAGAATTTGCCAGCATTTATGGTTTGAAAATTGAGATACGCCACCATAAGGAGCAGCCATTGACTCATTGACATATAAAATATCATATGTATAAAAATCAATTATATAAATATCTATGCCTGTATGATTTATTATTCCTTCAAGTGCAGTCTGTGTGAATAAAACTTTATTTCTATGTATTCTTATTCCTAAATACTTTTCAAGCATTGAAAGTACAATGGATAATGTCTTAAATTCAGAATCAGAAAAATCTATTTTGCTGGATGTAGTATTTAGAAATAAGATAAAACCATAATTATTAAAATATTCATCTATGACAGAAATTCCAACCAAATATTCTGCAGAAAAAATATTCATAAAATCAATTTCACATGAGCTATAATCTTTATTTTTATCTAAGCAAATTATTTCTTGATGAGCTAATTGATTCTTAAAATCTGACTCAATTTCACATGCACTGAAGCTATTACATAATTTTGTATCATTCAAATTGTAATTTTCAATTAAATTAAATTGATTATATTGGTCTGCCTCATATACTAAGCCACATTCAAATGAAAAACTATTACAAATAAGTTCAAGAGATTGAGTGATTGTTTTTGTATCTATCTGTTTTCCAATGAGCATATTAGCAAGTGCTTGAATAAGTGTATAATGTGAGTTATCTTTCATTTTTACCTCCTAAGTAAAAATCCTGTCAATAACTCATCATTTGGCTAAGTTTGAAATGAGAATTTCCTTCCTCAAATATAGGTTAAGATAGTTAAACTGACAGTTATCAAAGTTTAAAATTATATTTTTATATTACTAATAATGACTTATTTAACTATTTTCTTTTAGTTAATATATATATTATAGTATATTTTTTTAATGGATTAAAGCTTAAAAATTCCCTATGATGCAATTTATTATCATCACTATTATATTAAACATTATTACTTAAAAATACATAAAAAATTAACAGTTTATATTGTAAAAATAAAGAAATAATCAAGGTATTATTGTTTAAATGTTAAGTCAATATAATCTGACTATATAAGAGAAATATTGATACTAAATAGTTAATTATGATAAAATAAGTCGATAGATGTTGTAAAGTATTATGAAAATGGAGGAGTAGTTTGTGATAGGAAGTAGTATAAAAAATAGTAATATAAAAAGTAAAAGAAATTCTAAATTTAAAGCTTTAGTATTTTTACTGATAATATCTATATCGATTTATTTGACTGGTTGCGATACATCAGATAATGTCAACAATCAATCAAATAACAAAGATTCCTTATCTAGTAGTATATCGAGTGATAAAAATGTAAAGATTCATTTTATTAACACTGGAAATAGTGATGCAATATTGATTCAAGAGGGTAAAACTTTTACATTGATAGATGGTGGGGATAATGATGATGAAAATTTAATGGTAGATTATCTTAATAAGCAAGGTGTAAAAGATATTAAGTATCTTATAGCTACCCATTCTCATGCAGATCACTTAGGTGGACTTGATTCTGTTGTCAAAAACTTTAACATAGAGAATGTTTTTGTATCGAATGGTTCAGCAGAAACAAAGAGTTATAGAGACTTTATAAATGCTTTGGCAAATAAAGATTTATCTCCAAGCGTCCCGCTTGAAAATAAGAAGTTTTATTTAGAAGATTCTTACTTTGAAGTTCTAAATACAAATGGTGGAGATACGACTAATGAACAATCTCTAGTTCTTGCATATACTAATGGTAAAGATAAAGCTTTATTTACAGGTGATGCTGAAGAAGGTACAGAAAAAGAGATACTACCAAAGCTTAGTAAAGTAGACCTTTTAAAAGTGGCTCATCATGGTTCTCGTAGTAGTTCATCTCAAGCGTTTTTAGATAAAGTAGACCCTGAGTATGCAGTCCTTTTAGTAGGTAAAGGTAATTCATATGGTCATCCACATCAAGAAACAATGAACAAATTGGAAAAAATGGGAGTAAAGGTACATAGAAGTGATGAGTGTTCAGACATAATATTTGAATCGACAGGTGATGGAGTATTTACAAGCTGTAAAGATGGAAGCTATAAAAAAGGGGTTAGAGAAGATGGAAACTCTGAAAAATCAAATAACAATACAATAACAAATGAACCTCTAAATAAAGAACAAAATGTATCTAATACATCAGAAATAGTGTATTTTACTCCAAAAGGGAAGAGTTATCACTCAACAAAAAATTGTAGTGGTCTTTCAAGAAGTAAAAAAATATTATCAGGTACTATTTCCGAAAGTAAAAAAAATGACCCATGTGATATATGTTATGGAAAATAATAAAAGAGCAGATAATAAAAAATAAAATAAATGCATAAAAAAAATAAGCTATAATTAGTAGATAACACATTTTATCTATACGAATAGCTTATTTTTTTAGTATTCTTTAAATAGTTATTTTATAACTCTAAATACACCAGTTACAATACCTACAATTTCAACTTCTGAATCATTAAGCATAATTGGTTCCATAAAATCATTTTCTGGCTGAAGTCTTATTAAGTGTCCTTCTTTAAAAAATCTCTTAACCGTAGCAGATTCACCATTTATAAGTGCAACTACTATCTGAGAATTCAAGGCTGTATTTTTTTTGTCTACTACAACGTAATCTTCATCTAAAATTCCTGCATTAATCATACTTTCGCCTTTTACTCTTAATACAAAATTATTACTGCCCTTTACTAAACTGGCAGGGAATGGAATGTATTCCTCTATGTTTTGTTGAGCTAAAATGGGTTCTCCAGCTGTTATTTGACCTACTAATGGAAGTTCTATTATTTCTTGATTAGCTCCAGAAACATCATTTACTTTACTACGTTCTAAAACTTCAATAGCTCTTGGTTTAGTAGGGTCTTTTCTTATGTATCCCAGTTTTTCAAGTTTATTTAGATGAGAGTGTACAGTTGAAGTAGATCTTAACCCTACAGCAGTACATATTTCTCTTACAGCAGGTGGATAACCTTTTAATATGATTTGAGACTTTATAAATTCCAATATCAAAACTTGCTTTTCAGTTAGATCTAAATACATAACATCACTCATTTCTAAACATATTTTGTTTTTATTTCCATACGTTTTATATTTTTAATTATAACATAATCCATTTATATCTGCAAACATTTGTTCCTGATTTTTAATCATCCTCAATCCATTCAAAATTCTTAACTATATCACGTTTTACATTCTTTTTATGAGCTGCATAAAGCTGAGTAGTTGTGACATTATCATGGTCAAGTAAGTTTTGAACATCGTATATAGAAAATCCTGTTTGGATTAGGGAAGTCGCAGCAGTTGCTCTTAATTTATGAGGACTATATCCATTATCTCTAGTCGTATCCAGTGGAATAGAGGTATATTTTTTTACCAATGTTCTTATAGCTTTTGCTGTAATTCTCTTGTTTTGAAGAGATAAGAATAAAGCATCTTTTTCATCATCATTTAATAAATCATCTCTTGTTCTTTCATTTTGCAAATAGTCTTTTATTACATGTTCGCAAGTATGATTTATAGGCATTAAAACTTCCTTTCCACGTTTTCTATATATTTTAAATTCTCCTCTTGAAAAATTAAAAGAGGATATGTTTAATTCTCTAAGTTCGTTTAATCTAAGCCCATATGTGACAAATAGAGCTAAAATAGCTTTATCACGCAATTTAGTCTTTCTCCAATATACTTTTTCTTTTTCTGTAAGACCTTCACCTGTTTCTACTGATTCTAACATCTTAGCAACTTCATCTATTTCAAGACGTTTAATAGCATCTGGTTGAGGTTTAGGAAGTTTTATTGGATTAAATCCATCAGTTATATTATTATCTATTTGAGAGTTCCTATATAAGAACTTAAATAGAGTAGAGATGGATGATTTTTTTCTTGCCAAAGCTCTATTATTATTTTCAAAAATTAATGTGTTTTTTTCTGTATTTTTATAATATCTACTACAATAATCACCTAAGAATAAATTTATATCTCTTGATTTTATTGTATTAAAATCATCTTCAGTAATATCTTTTATACAATCTGCACTTGTTAATTCTTTAGTTTCAACCAAATATGAACAGAAAAAATTTATATCTTCTAAATAAGCAAGTCGTGTGGAAACTGCAACAGAACCTTTTAAATATATAAAATAATCCTTCATAAATACAGGAAGTTTATTTTCCAAAAGTAGACATTTTTCTATAAGCTCATTTTCCTTGATGACGATATTATCAGGTTTATCTGATTTATTATGTATTTTTATAATTTTCTTATCATTATTCAAAATTAAACCTCCTAAAGTAAAAATATAAATCTTTTAAATTATATAAATTAATTATAAATTTTTAATTTAATTATTTTTTGTATTTTTAAGAGATTAGTAGTGCTTTAATCGAGATTAGCGCTAACTATTCCCTAAATCCACATTTAAAGACTAGTTGTATTTAAGTACTCTTTTTTATTTCTCAATATATTTTAAGAATTATTCTATAAATATATTGAGAAATTTTATACTCTACTGAAATCTTTTTTATTTAATATTTTTATATGTTTCTAATAAAACTAAATATATTGTAAAATATACAGCTCTTTAATTAAAGTTTTTAAATGGACTGACCAAACTTAAAATATAAGATATTATTAGAGTTACCACTGAAAAAATAAGCCCTATCGCCATGAAAAAACTCACAAATATATTATATTGAACTATCAGACTGGATATATTCAAGTTATCAGGTCCAAGTAAGTATGTAATTAGACTTATCGCAAAAATAACTATGATTATAAAACTCAAACCATTTAAGCTGTTTTTTAAATCAGCACTACTAAGTGACATATGTGTAGATATAGAATACATTAGGAACATAAATATAAAATACTTCAATGAATATATACTAGGTGTTAACAACATTACTTTTATAAAATTATAAATATCATCTATAATAATGTGCATAAAACCGTTTATATTCAAACTATTAATCATACTTACATATAATTTTAAGTCTATATTTTGTGTCACTTTCATATAACTCTCTGGCAACAATATATTAAAAAGTAAAATAATCATTATTGTTCCACCTATAATAGGTGCAATTCCTATAAAGAAATTTCCTATACTTTGATAAAGACTATCTTTCTTATAACTATGACTTACATATCCTAATATGCCATCATTTTTACTTTCTATTGGTCTGAAAAATTTAACTGAATTTACTTTATGCATAAAAATCAAGCACATTATCAAATGACTAAGTTCATGAATAAATGTTCCTATAGCTCCAGTTACAATAATCCCAGTTTTTCCAAAAGATGAAAATATAAATTTATTATTTAGATTTTCTGTAATACTAAAAATCAGTCCAAAAACAATAAATATTCCTAAAAAGCAAAAGATATTTATCATACTTATTTTTAAAATTTCGATTATATGAATCATAAATTAAAACCTCATGTAGAAGTATTTGACTACTCTACTTCATATCCATTACAAGTTAGAATTTCACAAGCATTTTCTATATCTTTTTCTTTTATTAAAATATAATCTGTATCATATGTAGAAATTGCAAATATGCTTATTTTATTTTCTGCTAATAAGCCACTTAGTTTAGATAAAATTCCTATAAGTGAAAAATCTAAAGGCCCTAGTATCTTAAGTATTCTCCACTCTTTTTCCGACTTAACATCAGAAGGAATATTATTATTTGAACATACAACACTTAATTCATCCTCAGTCTTAGTTATAGAGTAAAAGTTTTTTGTATCTATCCATGTTGGTATTTTACTATCATTATTTAATCTACATACTGCATACTCTTCTGCAAATAATTTTAATTTCATAATGTACATCTCCTTTAAACTTATTTGTTTACTTAAGATTATACATTAAAAATTATATAAAATAAAACATATAACGTAAAAAAGGTTCACTATAGTATCCTATTTCTATAGCCAACCTTTAAAACTTAATTAAATTCTAATAAAAGATATATTATCTAGGTTCAATTATAAGTTTAATGGCTGTTTTCTTATCACCCTCGATTTCTATATCAGTAAATGCGGGAATGCAAACTAAATCCATTCCACTAGGTGCAACAAAACCTCTTGCTATTGCAATTGATTTTATCGCTTGATTTAGAGCTCCAGCTCCTATAGCTTGTATTTCTGCAATACCTCGTTCTCTCAGTACTCCAGCCAAGGCTCCAGCTACAGAATTAGGATTAGATTTTGATGAAACTTTTAGTACTTCCATTTCAACATCTCCTTGTTAATTTGTTAAAGTATCCATTACCTAAAGTACTAAATCACAATTGCCATTTACTAATTACAATCATCATTTAAAGTATACTTTTATAAAAATATACTTCTATAATTGTTTTAAGAAAACCTTTATTTTTTAAAACCATTTTATAATGAAAAAACTACAAATTTCTTTATATTCTATAAGCATTTTCCAATATTTCTAAATTTATTATATCTTTGAGTCATAATTTCTTCTTTATCCATATCTTTATAATGATTTAATCTTTCTAAAATATAAGCTTTTATTTCCTTTGAAACAGCTTCTACATCTTTTTGTGCTCCTCCAAGAGGCTCTTTTATAATCTTATCTATTATTTTTAAATCATACAAATCATCACTTGTAAGTTTCATAACATTACAAGCTTCTTTAGCTTTAGAAGAATCTTTAAATAGGATACTAGAAAGACCTTCAGGTGATATTACAGAATAAACTGAGTGTTCTAACATGCAAACATCATTACCTACTCCAATACCCAAAGCTCCTCCACTACCACCTTCACCAATTACAAAAGTGATTACTGGAACAGAAAGTTTACTCATTTCAAGTAAGTTTCTTGCAATAGCTTCTCCTTGTCCTCTTTCTTCTGCTTCTAAACCACAAAAAGCTCCTGATGTATCAATAAACGTTATTATTGGTCTATTGAATTTCTCAGCTTGTTTCATAAGTCTTAGTGCTTTTCTATATCCTTCTGGATGAGGCATTCCAAAATTTCTTTTTATATTTTCCTTTGTATCTCTTCCTTTTTGATGACCAACTATAGTAACATTGAATCTTCCTATCTGACCTATTCCTCCAACAATAGAAGGGTCATCTTTAAAAAGCCTATCTCCATGAAGCTCTAAAAAATTAGAACAAATGTGTTCTATGTATTCTAAAGTCGTAGGTCTTTTTATATCTCTACTTAACATCACCTTTTCATATGGAGATAGATGGGAAAAGGCTTCTTCTTTAAGTTTTTCCAATTTCTCATTAAGTGAATTTATTTTATCACTTAAATCTATATTATTTGCCTCAGAAATAGTTATTAATTGTTTAATATCATTTTCTAAAACCTTTATTTTTTCGCTATTATTTTCAATCAAAACAGTTCCTCCTTCATGCCCTATTTCTTGTGCATAGCAAGAATTTGATATAATACTTCCTTCATTTTTCTTCTATCTACTATCATGTCAATAAAACCTTTTTCAAGTAAAAACTCAGAAGTTTGGAATCCTTCAGGAAGTTTCTGATTTATTGTTTGTTCTATTACTCTTGGACCTGCAAAGCCTATCAATGTATTTGGTTCAGAAATTATAATATCTCCAAGCATAGCAAAACTAGCAGTTACTCCTCCTGTAGTAGGGTCAGTTAGAACTGATATATATGGCAATGATTTTTCTTCAAGTTTAGAAAGTGCTTGAGAAGTCTTTGCCATCTGCATAAGAGATACCATACCTTCTTGCATTCTAGCTCCTCCTGAAGCAGAACAAATAATTATAGGTAAATTATTTTCAGCAGCATATTCTATTGAATAAGTTATTTTTTCTCCAACAATAGAACCCATACTTCCCATCATAAAATCAGGATTCATTACACAAATAACTGTTTTAATTCCATTTAATCTTCCATAACCTGTGACAACAGCTTCTGACTCATTCGTTTTTTCCTTATAAGAGTCTACTTTTTCTTTGTATTTAGGAAAGTTTAGTGGGTTTTGAAATTCTACCTCAGAATTAAACTCCATAAAAGTTCCCTTATCAATCAATAAATTTATTCTTTTTCTTGCTCTTAAGCCATAATGTCTTGAACATTTTGGACATACAAATGAATTTTCTTCTATGTCCTTTCTAAATACATGACTATCGCAACCTTTGCAATAAGTCCAAAATTTATCATCTACACTATTCTTTTTAAAGTTGTCATCTAAAGAAATCGTAACATACTTAGATTCTTTTGATGATAAAAATTTTTTTATCATAATCTATTTACTCCTTATAATGTAGCAAATTCTTTCTTCATAAAGACATCTTCTATAAATTTGGTATGATGAGTATCTTCTCTAAACTCTTCACTTGTTACAAGTGCCTTTTGGAATTCTACATTTGTATTAATACCTTCTACAATAATTTCGTCTAGAGCTCTATACATTCTATTTATACATTCTTCTCTAGTCTCAGCCCAACATATTAATTTACCTATCATAGAATCATATAAAGGTGGTATAGTATATCCTGCATATACAAAAGTATCAAATCTAACACCAAAACCTCCAGGTAAATTTAACGATTCTATCTTACCTGGTGATGGAGCAAAGTTATTTGATGAATCTTCAGCATTTATTCTACACTCAATAGCATGACCTCTAAAAGTAATATCTTCTTGTTTAAAAGGAATTTCTTCCCCATTAGCTATAGATATTTGAAGCTTTATAAGGTCAAGACTTGTTACCATCTCTGTAACTGGATGCTCAACTTGTATTCTTGTATTCATCTCTATAAAGTAAAAGTTTTTATCTTTGTCAACTATAAACTCAATAGTACCAGCACCAATATAACCTACACCTTTTACTATATCTACTGCGATTTTATGAAGTTTTTGTCTCTCTTCATCTGAAAGGTATGGACTTAAAGATTCTTCTATTACTTTTTGATTTCTTCTCTGCATAGAACAATCTCTATCACCTAAATGTATTGCATTTGAGTGTTTGTCCCCAAATACTTGTACTTCTATATGTCTAGGATTTTCTATGAATTTTTCCATATATAAATCGCTATTAGAAAATGCCGCTAGAGCTTCTGAACTTGCCATGTCAAAATTTGAAAAAAGTTCTTCTTCTTTTCTAACGATTCTCATACCTTTTCCACCGCCTCCACTTGAGGCTTTTATCATAACAGGATAGCCAATTTCTCTTGCAACTTCTAAAGCTTCTTCCTTAGTTTTCAAAACAGATTCTGAACCAGGAACAACAGGGATATTTAATTCCATCATAGTTTCTCTTGCTCTAGATTTATCTCCCATCAAAATCATTTGTTCTCTTGTTGGACCTATAAAAATAATATTATTCTCTTCGCATTGTCTTGCAAATTCAGGATTCTCTGATAAAAAGCCAAAACCTGGATGAATAGCATCACACTTTAATTTAAGAGCAAGGTATATTATATTTTCTATATTGTTATAACTCTTGCTTATATTGTTTGGCCCTATACAAATAGATTCATCAGCTATATATCTATGAAAACAATCTTTATCTATTTCAGAATAGATAGCAACAGTCTTGATACCTAATTCTTTACATGTTCTGATGATTCTAACTGCTATATCGCCTCTATTTGCAACTAGTATTTTTTTTATCAACTTAAATACCTCCTACTACAATGGTTTTATCTTAAATAAAGGTTGATTATATTCTACTAGTTCTTCATTATCAACTAATACTTCAATTATTTCACCTTTAATTTCACTTGTTATCTCATTCATAAGCTTCATCGCTTCTAATATACATAAAGTATCGCCTTCTTCAACTACATCGCCAACTTTGACAAAACTATCTGCATCTGGACTTGGAGAATCATAGAATGTTCCCATCAAAGGAGCTACTACTACTGATAGATTCTCATTAGATGCGACAGGTATATCGTTTACAACTGGCTTTTCTAAAGAAAGATCCACTACTGATTCTTGTTGTACACTTAAAACAGGTGAACTTGTAACTTGAGCTTTTTTAGATACTTCTAATTTTAAATCGCTACTTTCAAGTTTTACATATTCTAAGTTAGTTGAGTCTATAACCTTTAATAATTCCTTAATTTCATTGATGTTCATGTTGTTACCCCCTTGTATTATTACCTGGTGCTAATATTATATCACAAAAAACAAATTTATAAAAGAAAAAGTGCTGACTAGAGAATCAACACATCAATATATATTTTAATTTTAGATTAACAACAAGTAACTTATATTTGTTTTAATTTTCCATTATTAATATAGATTATAAGTATAAAATGAATAAAATTCAATATTTTTTGCAAAATACAAGAGAATACAAATTAATACCTCGGGGATTTTTAAGACAAATACCAATATTATGCAATTTAGACTTCGCTTTCTTTCAAATTAGTATCATTTTCTTTATCTTTACATAGAATATACTTTAACTTAGTTATTAAAATATCACTATACATGTTAAAAGTTATTAAAATTGCAGGAATTATAAAATAAACTCTAGCACCTATAAAGCCAAAAACTACTGTAAGAAATATTAATCTTTTATTTAAAGTAAAAAAAGGTATATTAAAGATACTTTTATCAGATGTCTTTGGAGTATAAGAACATATAATTCCAAAAATTACAGTTAACATACAAAGTGGGAGTAATGTATAACTTGAAATTATTCCTAAAAAGCCGATACTTTCAAAGTATTTACTAGCACTATTTGTATAAACAAACATGTATCCATTTAAGTAAGCGCATATACATGATATAATGCCAAAAGTTCCTCCTAGGGACTGAGTGTACCAATTAAAAAATTTAGATTCCATATACCTCACCTCCTAAAACTGTATATATAATGATATGCGTTTAAATAATGAAATATATCTTTATATGCTTATGAATAAATTTTTGTTAATTTCATTAATTTATGTTTAAGAAATTTGAAGTATAGTGTAGTATATATTAATGTAGATAAAGTTTTATGCTACTCAATTAATTTATCTCATTATGGATTTAACACAGGTTTAAAAATTATTACAGGGTTTTATATTTTTGTTGAGCTGAAAAATTTATTATAAATGAAGGGATGTTTTCGCTTTGGTAGATACATTAGAATTTGGTCTTAAAATTTTATTTTTTATATTATCAATTATTTGGATGGGTAAAATAATGATTTTAAGAACTGATAAGCAAATAGTAATCAATCCTTTGCTTATTGGTATATCTGCAGTCCTTGTGATGTTGCATACCTCACAAAGTAACATTGAATTTTTTGGACTAGATGTCCAGTATATAAGAATAGTTTTATATATCATATATTCATTAATAATTTTAATAGGAATATGGGCTACTAACAGAAGAAATGGTATTTTCTAGATAATCTATTTTTAATAGATATCTAAAGGTTGCTAGTAACAAAGTGCTAATAATAGTGCTCTGTTACCAGCAACCTTTATTTTAGTTATACATTTAAATTAAAAATTAAATTATTAAGTAAGTTGACATATACTTATTTTACATTGAAAGTGATTAGAACTTCTTGAGATGTATTTAAATCATTTTTGTCACTTAGTACAACTTTTACTACAGCTTGACCTGTTTTATTACCTTTAACAGTCATACCTTCATATGAAATTATGTTTTTATCACTTACAGATACAGTAAAATCTAAATCCTTTGGAAGGCTATCAGTAACTTCCCAATACTTATAATAGCTATCAATTTTCTTTGTAATTATTTTTCTCAAATCAATACTTTCACCTTTTGCTATATCAACATTATGATATTTAGAATCCAGTTTATATTGATTGTCTTTTGTATCAATAAAATTCAAATCACAATTCACATCCACACCATTATCAGAAAGAGAATTTACTACACCATCATCAACCAGATAATTATTTGCTAAATTGATTGAATCCATATCTTTTAGACTTAAAGCTTCCCTAGGAACTTCTTTTATGTTATTGTTCCAAAAAATAAAATTGTCTACATTTTCAAGATAGGATATTCCTTTTAAATTTGAAATGTTTTCACCAGTTGCATAAAATTCTCCATCTAAAGCCTTTATATTGCTTATAGTCATCTCATCTGGGTTTATATATCGTTTTACAACTGCTCTTAGATTGGCATCAGGAAAAATATTTTTAAGTTGATTGTCACTTAAAACATTATCATTTGAATTTATTGGACTTAAAGCTGCCGCAGAAATAAGAAATGGTATTACATTAGCTAAATTCATAGTACCCTCCCACATAAATTTTTTATATATAGTAATTTAATTTCTATGAGAGGGTTCTGTTTCCTTGTTGTATATACATACTTTCGTACACTTTATTAATATAAATTAAAATAAATTTCTACTATTAAACTTATAAACATATTGCTAGTTACGTTTTTTAGCCTCACATCTAAATATTCGCATACCTTGTGACATAAATTTGTCCTCATACTCTGTTGTAACATTATTTTCATACTCACTATTTCCTAAATCAAGAGAAATATTCTTCAATAGCCAATTATTTGCAGCAATTTCATTTAAACTAAACTCGAATAATTTTTCATTATCTGTTTTAAAATGAATTTCGCCATTATCTTCTAAAACCTTGTTATACATACCTAAAAATCCAGAATGAGTGAGTCTTCTTTTACTCCATCTATTTTTAGGCCATGGGTCACAGAAGTTTATATAAATTCTTGACAATTCTTTAGCTTCAAAGTAATCTAAAATATTACTTACATCTCCCCATAAAAATAATATATTATTTAAATTAGAAACATCAGCCTTTTCAACAGCCTTTAAAAGAACTTCTTCTTTAAGTTCCATAGCAATATAATTTATGTCAGGGTTTTGCTGGGCTAAAGTTGTTATAAACTTACCTTTACCAGTACCAAATTCCACATGTATTGGATTATCATTACCAAACTTAAAACTCCACTTACCTTTTAATTCTTCTATATCGTCTCTTAAAACGTATTTTGTATAACTTAAAAGTTTTTCATCTGCACCTTTTTTTCGTCTTCTTCTCACAATAATTCTCCTTATATATAAAAATTAGTAAAATACATTTTTTATTATACATTATCTAAGCAAAAAATAAAAAGAACTCTCTTAAAATAGAAATCTATTTCTATAAAGAGAGCTCTTAATCTGCTAAAAATTAATCTTAGTGGCACCCTGAACAACCAGAGCATCCTCCTCCACCTTGATCTTTCATATTTTCAGGAATAACTCTAAATCCAAATCCTGTATCTTCTATTATTATATCTCCATACTGACTATATTCATCAGAGCTCATTACAAATTGTAATTCTCCAACTTCATAAGTTAAGTCATCTTCTTTTTTCTCATCTAAAGCTAATCCAAAAGAAGGACCTCCACAACCAACACCTGCAAAGTATACTCTTATATTATTAGGTTTATCTTGATTGTCTTTTAAGATACTTTTCAAAGTATCAATAGCTGTTTCTGGTAAAGTAATTTTCATTAAATCATTCCCTTTCAAATATTTTATTAAAACAATATCTATTATATACCCATATAAGGTACATAATCAATTAGTTTTTGCATATTTTACTAAAACTTCTGCCAAATATTACTTAAAGCTTTAAAATATTTTATATGATATTTTATTTCCTTAAGTAAATACCCTATTGTATGCTTAGTAAACAAATAAAAGTTTTGCTAAAAAATATAATTCTTTTATTTGTTGCCTTAATATTATAACACATTTGATAATGACCAATTCATATATGCAAAATTTATATATTTGAAAGCTTCTCTGTATACAACAAGAAAAGCACAATGGTACATATCATCGTGCTTCTTCTTTCTTTTTATAATTTCCATTTGTAACTACTCAAAGATGTTGTGGCTATAACAATGCAAAATGGCTACTCTCAATAACTGATTTCATCTGACATAAGCAAAAAGGATGTCCAGCTGGGTCAAACATAACTTTCCAATCATCAGAAAATTGCTCTTTTGCGATTGTCGCTCCACAATGAATTGCATACTGAACTGCCTTTTCCAAATCATTAACAGCAAAATCCATATGAGCCATCTGCTGTTGAGCTTCGGGCTTTCCTGGCCATACAGGTGGTTTATACTCAGGATTTCGTTGAAACGTTATACCAGGATATGTACCTTGATTTGTTCCTGGAGCACCAACACATGCAAATTCTTCATTATAAAATGGTATTTCCCACTTAAGTAATGTTGCATAGAATTTTGCTAATTCATATGGGTCTTTACAATCCATTGTAAATGAATACATTTTTATTTTCAATTCATTATACATAACTTAATTACCTCCAATAATCTAAATTCAAACATTGAGTTTGTAAGCTATTTTACGTGTCCTTATATTATGTATTAAGTATTTAGTTCTTGCAATATAAAAAAACTTATATTTTAACATTTTATAATTATTGAAACTGTTTAATAGATTCAGCAGGCTACATCGTATGTTTTGAAACTTCTTCAACACTTAAACCTAGTTTTAACAACCTTTTTATGACACTTTCCATGCTCTCTGAAACTTCTAATTTATTGGTAATTCATATCCTAGCAACTCATTATACAATTAAACCATCTAAAATTGTAATAGTACGGCTACTACTTTTAGCTGCTTCTAATGAGTGGGTTACCATAATTATAGTTTGACCACTTTCTTTGTTTATTTTACTTAGTAAATTTATTATTTCTGTTCCTGTATTGCTATCTAAATTTCCAGTAGGTTCATCAGCAAATAGAATTTCTGGTTTTCCTATTAAAGCCCTGGCTATAGCAACACGTTGTTGTTGACCACCAGATAACTCTCGTGGTGTATGTTTACGTCTATCACATAAACCTACTATATCTAATATTTCATCTAATTGATTTTTATAATCTTTTAAATTCTTACCATCTAATAATAAGGGAAGCATTATATTTTCTTCAACATTTAGATTTGGTATTAGATTATAAAATTGAAACACAAATCCTATATTTCTACGACGTATTATACTCATATTATCATCATCAAAATGTGATATATCAGTTCCATTTATATACACTTTTCCATTAGTTGGAGTATCTAAGCCTCCTAATATATATAAAAGAGTGCTTTTCCCAGAACCAGATTGACCCATAATAGAAACAAATTCACCTTTCATTACTTGCAAGGATATATCTTTTAGCACCCTAGTTGTTGCATTTCCAATTTTGAATTCTTTAATAATATTTTTAGCTTCTACAGCTAAACTCTTAAATGTAGTTTTCATATTAACCTCCATTATTATTCAAATTTAATTTCTTCTACTAGATTCATTTTCTTACTTTTTACAATTGGGACTATTGAACCTATTAAAGTTACTACAATTCCCAATAATCCCACAATAATGAATGTTTTAAAATCCAATTCTGGGGACATTGAAATCTTTGGTCCTGCAACTATGAATATAGTTTGAATTTCCATTATAGATATTACAATTCCAATAATAGAACCTAGCAACCCTGAGGTAAAACCTTCAATCAATGTCATTTTTACATTTTGTTTATTGCTTTGCCCTACCGATTTATACATAGCTATAGAACGTCTTTTTTGAATATAATTAATTATTAGGTTATTGATAATCCCAACTGTAGCAAGAATAAAAATGAAATAGGTCATTTTATTCATAGGAGATAAAAAACTACTTATAGTTTTTAAAGCATCATTATTAAATTCTTTAACTGTACGGCTCCAGTTAGATGTATCTTTAAATAGGTCTCTTATCTGAATCATAACAGCATCTGGATTAACTGCTGTATATGTTAAAAGACCATAATTAGTTTCATCAAAATCGCTAACAGCATAATGTGATGGTATAACAGCTTCTACATCACTTGCACGAGATTTAAAACTACCTACTATACTATAAGAAAACTCATATTTATCATTAGATAAAGTTACTGTCTCTCCTATAGATAAACCTAGTTTTTTTAAAGTATCTTCATTCAAAATAACAGAACGCTTATCTTCAAAAGATTCAATTACTTGTTTTTTCATATCAGAATTTGTATAATTGATTGCAAGCATAGAACTATACAATTTTAAATTATCTGTGGCTTCTAGTCTTGAAAATGTTGTATTGTTACCACAAATCTTATTATTCATAACATAAATAGGTAAAATATTTTTAATTCCACTTATATGTCTAACATCTTCAATAAACTCTTCATCCATCTTTCCATCTGCAAAACCTTGTAGTTCTGCATCACGAAATACATCACCTACATAAGTTTTGACAAAACTGCCAACAACACTTATTACAATCACTGCAGAAATGCTTATAAATAATAACGTAATATTCTGTGTAATATTTTTGTTATTTTTCATATTTCTAGCAGCTAATTTCCCCTCATTACCTAGAATCTTTTCATAAACAAACTCAAAAATTGTAGACATGGTATCAGTAAAAGGAGGTATTAACACAATAGTAGATACGATTAATCCCAGTAATGAAAATCCCCCAGCTAAATACAGTGTATTTTCAGGTGATATTCTTGGCAGTAGAATAGACAAAATAAGTATAATAGTGCCTATAAAAAGTATATGACGATTTGAAACATTCTTTTCTTCTACAGCTCCTAATACGACATTTTTAATAGGCAAACGACTGGCTTTTCTAACAGGTATATATGCACTAAATAAAGAAACAATTATTGCTACTATAACAGAGACAATCACCCCAAGAGGAGATATTACTGTTGGAATTGATATTCCTTGTTCAAGAGAATTTCCAAGTCCATGTAGCATAATATTTAAAACAACTATACCAATAGGAATAGCAATCACTCCTCCAATACTTCCATATAGCAAACTTTCAAACATTAAAATATAAGTTACAGTTTTTTCATTAGCTCCAACACTTCTAAAAGTACCAATAAATGGAATGCGTTCTAGTGTAATCACTTTATAACTACTGTATATGATAAATATACTAAGAGTTAATGCGAAAAAGCTTATTAAGAAGAAAGGCATTGTTTTTTGTCTAGCATCTGCAACTATCTTACTTTCATTTATGGTGCTTGATACCTTGTATTTTTCAGTTGGAAGTTCTTCAGACAATTTACTTACTAGATTTTCTGTTTTTTCTCCTTTTGATTCGATAAGAACTCTTGTATATCCATTTCCTTTATTTAATATTTTAGATAGAGTTTCTTTAGGTAATAGTGCATTTACACCTCTTGTATGTCTCAAAAATACTGTATCATATGAAGCAATATCACTAACTCCAAAAGTATAGGGCTTCCCATAGATTTGTAAAGTAATAGAATCACCTTTTTTTATTTTATATTTTGATGTAAAATGGTTGGGAAGAATAATCTTATCACCAGAAAAATCAGTAATACTATTCCCATTTTCCAATCGTGGTTTGTTGATTTTATTCAGTTGATTTAAGTCTGCTGATATAAGACTGAATGATTCATAATATCCATCTGTATGATAAATAGCAGAACTTTCTAATATCCCAACCTTTGATTTTATAGAATTTAGATTAGGAATATCTTCTAGACTAGTTAACATATCTGGATTTTTATTTTGGATAGATATAGTTGCACTACCAAACATACCTCTTGCCATCTTTCTCTGTGCACTTTCGTAAGATAATCCAATCGAGAACGAAACAAAAAGTAAAACTGTCGATAAAACTATGGACAATAACATAACTGTCGTCCTAATTTTTCTTTCTCTAACATTTGTTAAAATATACTTTAATATAATCTTCAAATTTACACCTACTTCCTTAATTAAATTTAACCTAGACTTAGATTTAATCCAATCTATGTAGAATCTCTAATACAACTTTTTATTCTGTTTTCAACTAAACAAAATCCTAAATAAAAAAGATTGATAAACTATTATATAAACATAATAATCTACCAATCTTAATATATTTTTTAATTAACCTTAATTAACCTTAATTAAGTGGAAAGCAGATATGAAATGAACTGCCTAGACCCAATTCACTTTCAATAGATATATCTCCTTTATGAATTTCAATGATTTGCTTTGTTATTGCTAATCCTAAGCCAGTTCCATTTGTTCTTTGCTTTTGCGTGGTTCCTCTATAATAACGATTAAATAAATTTGACACTTCTTCTCTTGTAATCCCTTTTCCATTATCTGAAATAGTAATTTCAATTTGTTCATTCAACGCTATATTCACAACAACTTTGGTATCCTTATTTCCATATGTAAAAGCATTAATGATAAGATTACTAAAAGCACGTTTTAATAGTGTATAATCAAAACTAAAGTTAATAATGTCTGTATCATTTTTAAATTCAATTATATTTGACTCATACTCTGGGTAGTTTAAAATATCAATGGACAATTCCTTCAAAAACCTTACTAAATCATCATTTTTCTTATTTAAAGGAATAATTCCATTTTGTAATTGATAGGTTAACTTTAAATCGCTTATAAGTTTATTTGTATATTCTATATTTTTTAACATGATTGAAGCATATTTATGTATCTTTTCGGATGAATGAGTAATACTGTTATCTGCAAGGAGTTCTGCATATCCTTTTATTGGTGAAAGTGGAGTTTTTAAATCATGGGTTATATTTGAAATCCATTCTTCTCGCATAATATCAGTTTTCTTTTGTATCTCATCACTTTTATGAATTTCTTTACTCAGAAGATTTAAACTATTATAAACATCAGCAAAAACTCCTTTAATCTTAATTGGTAGATAGCTTCTTTTTGAAACATCACTAACAGCAATTGTAATATTGGAAATACACTTTGTTACCCAGTAACTATAAATGACTCCAGAAATCAAAATTATTAAAAATATAATTACTATAATTGAAAATATAATTGACTTTCCACCTATAAATTTATTACCATCAAAAAACATATTTACTTTAGATATATTTAATGGAAAATGTATAATATAAATAAAATCATTTTTGTTATTTGTAATAGTATTAAAGTATGTAGTGCCATCACTAGAATTATTTTGCTCAACTAATGCTAGTAATTCGGAATTAGAATAGTAATTTTTATGGTCTTTGGGTTCCGAAAATCCATAAACTATATTTCCATTAGAATCTAAAATTTGCAACCACAATTTGTTTTCTTGAAGTTTTTCTAAACCATATTCTTTTATTTGTGGTTTATTATCTATAAACATTATTTGTTCATTAAAATCTTCTGTAAATTTTTTAGCCCAATCACTATGTACATACTTCCCATTTGGCTGTTGAATAGTAATGAGGGATAAGAAAATGCCTATTACAATAAAAATTAAACAAAGAAAAATTACGAAAAAAATAAGGTATGAATGGAGTATTGTCTTGTAACTAGGTTTACGCATTTAATCAACTCTTTTCTTAAGCTTGTATTTTGATTTAAAAATATAACTATCTATATAAATTATATTTATATTACTTTATGTTATCAAGATAGTTATTGTCTTCAATAAATTCAAATAAAAGTATATCAGCATATTAAACAATATAAAGAAATTCTTCATATAACTGTCTTTATAGGGGATACTTTATAAAAGAACTAAAAAATTATAACATATAAAACTTTCATAGATAAATAACAATATTGGTAAAAATATTAAAATACTATATAAAATTCACAAATATTAAGAATAATGAAACACTTGAAATTACTTATATCAAGAAAAATTTATATAATATAAATTGGTCAAATATGTTATAATATTAAATTGTGACAAGTTCATGGAGGTGTTTATATGAAAAAACAAAAGTCGCCAATTTTACTTGAGATGTTTGGTCTATTTTTTGGTTGTATATCAATGAGTATTGGTATAAATATGTTTTTAAAACCACATACAATTGCTCCAGGGGGGCTTAGTGGTCTATCATTAGTATTAAACAAAGTTACAGGACTTCCAGTATCAGCCATCATGTTAATTATAGGTATACCATTAGTAATACTTGCTTTTAGAATTATGGGAACAAAAAATTCATTAAAAACGTTATTTGGTACAATCGTGTTTTCTGCTATAGTCCAATTAACAGACCCATTATCAAAATTAAGATTTACTGATGACTTACTATTATCTGCTATTGCAGGTGGAATATTAGTTGGTATTGGTTTAGGAATAATGTTTAAGTCAGATGCTTCTACTGGGGGGACAGATTTAATTGCACTCATACTTAGTAAAAAATTCCCAGGAATAAAAGCTACAAAATTCATGTCATGTTTAGATGGAATGGTTGTTATATCTTCTGGTATAGTAAATCGTAGTTTAGAAACTGCTCTTTACTCTGGTATAGCACTTTGTATATTAATAAAAATAGCAGACATGATAATAGAAGGATTTGACCATTCAAAAGCATTTTTTATTATTTCTGATGAGCCAGAAAATTTAAGAAAAGCTATAACTGAAGAACTTGATAGAGGTCTTACTATTCTAGATGGTAAGGGTGGATATACTAGAGAAAATAAAGAGGTCTTATTAGTTGTAGTTTCTAAAAAACAAGAGCTTTATCTAAAGAGATTGGTTAAAAGAACTGACCCTACTGCATTTGTTATAGTTACAGATGTACATGAAGTTCTTGGAGAAGGATTTAAAAAATTAGAAAATTAATTATAAAGTTAATACTTTAATTAATTTTGCTTAATAAGAAGTTTATATAAAAGGGCATGAGTCTGAAAGTCTCATGCCCTTTTGTTTAAACTTTATTAGTATATTAAATACTTATATCTATTATTTTCTCAATTCATATTGATAACAAGGAACATTTTTTACAATACTACCAGCATGAATTTTCTTCATATGTTTTCCCATACATTTAAATCCTAGCAAATCTAATGATTTTGTAGAATTCTGATTTTCTTCATATGTTATAGCAATGATTTTTTTTAAGTTTAATTCTCTAAACCCATACTGTATTACTCTTTTAGTTATCTCAGTAGCAAAATCATGCCCCCAATAGTTTGGGTTGATACATATACCTATTTCTGCTTCTAATGCTTTGGGATTTATATTATTAAACCCCATATTTCCAATAACTTTATTGTCTTTTTTATATACTATAGCAAAATGACCAATCTTTCCTTTTTTATACGGATTTAGAAAAAAAGATTTTATAAACTTTCTTGTGTCCTCTAAAGATTTGTGTTCACTAAATGGTAAATGCTTTACGACTACTTTATTTTTATAACAATCAAAAAAATCTTCAACATCCTCTAAGGATGCAGGTCTTAGTATACAGTTTCTAGTTTCTAAGGTTTTCATTTGAGGATATCCAGAATCAGACATTTCTAATCCCCCTTTATACATTAATCTAAATATACTGTTCATATTTAAAATACGATATTAATTATATAAATGTTCTCAAATTAACCTTATTTCTATTTTTAATAAAAACTAGCTTATTATATGAATCTTTCAAACGTACAAACTTGTATCTACCTAAATTACATATTATTTGAAATCATACTTAAAAATTCTTTCGTTGCTAAAGACAAGGAGATATCCTTTAAATGACAATACCCTATACTTCTCTTAGGTATTGGCTCTTTTATATCCAATTTAAATAATTTTTTGCTTTCCAAATAATCTATACTGAATTCTTCTATAACACAAGATACGCCAAGATTTATGTACGCAAATTCTAAAAGTAATTCATGAGAACCCAATTCTATATCTGGGTTTAGTTTTATACCTTTTGATAAAAAATATTCATTTACATACAACCTTGAATTTGCTTTATTTTCCAACATTATCAAAGGCAATGTATTTAATTCTTCTAAGGATATTTTTTTACCTTTATATTCTATGTAATCATCTGCACATACAAATATATCATGTATTTCAATACACTCAACAATATTTAGTGAATCATCTTCTATTGGCATATTTATAATTGCTATATCTATATTTCCATCTTTAAGTAGGGATATAAGTTCTCTACTCGTTCTATTTATTGTAGATACATGTATATGTGGATACTTCTTATGAAAGATTTCTAAATACTTTAATAAGAAAAAACGTGCAGCAGTATCTCCTACTCCTATTTTTAAAGAACCATATTCTAATTTTTTAAATTTATTTATTCTATCTTCTCCAGATGCTATTAGCTTTAATGCAGTAGTTACATGTTCACTTAAAATCTTTCCCTCTGGTGTTAATTTTACACCTTTATTATTTCTATAAAACAGTATAGTGTCCAATTGTTCTTCTAATTGTTTTATTGACTGGCTTACAGCTGGCTGTGACATAAATAATTCTTTGGCAGCAAGAGAAAAACTCTTATTACTTGCAACTGCATTAAAAATCCTATATAGTTCAAGTTTTATATTCATATATAATTACTCCTTATGTCAAATATTAGTATTATTTATTTTACTTATAATCATATTTGAATTATAATATACATGGTACTAATATGACAATATTAATTCTTTAGGAGGATTTTGAATAATGAATAGATTAGTTGGGACTGTTTCAAGAGGGGTTAGAGCGCCTATTATAAGACAAGGAGATGACTTAGTCAAAATAGTTGTTGATTCTGTTTTAAATGCGTCAAAAAGTGAAAACTTTGAAGTTAGAGACAAAGATGTAATTGCAGTTACAGAAGCTGTTGTAGCTAGAGCACAAGGAAATTATGCTCATGTTGATAATATTGCGGCAGATGTAAAAGATAAATTTGGAGATGATACTGTTGGTGTTATATTCCCAATTTTAAGTAGAAACCGTTTTGCAATATGTTTAAAAGGAATTGCAAAAGGATGTAGAAAAGTTGTATTAATGTTAAGCTACCCTTCTGATGAAGTTGGAAACCATTTAATAAGTATTGATGAACTTGATGATAAAGGAATAAATCCTTGGTCAGATGTTTTAACAGAGGAAAAATATAGAGAGTTATTTGGATATAACAAACATACATTTACTGGCGTAGATTATGTTGATTATTATAAGAATTTAATTAAAGATTGTGGTGCAGAAGTAGAAATTATATTTGCCAATAATCCAAAAACTATTCTTGACTACACAACAAGTATTTTAACTTGTGATATACATACAAGACAAAGAACAAAGAGAATTTTAAAGCAAAATGGTGCTAAGAAAGTGTATTCTCTTGATGATATAATGACATCAAGTGTAGATGGTAGTGGGTATAATGACCAATACGGACTTTTGGGTTCAAACAAAGCTACAGAAGAAACAGTAAAATTATTCCCTATAAATTGTGATGAGGTTGTAAACAAAATTCAAGGTGACATAAAAGAAATCACAGGTAAAAATGTAGAAGTAATGGTTTATGGAGATGGAGCTTTTAAAGACCCTGTAGGAAAAATATGGGAGTTAGCTGACCCAGTAGTATCTCCTGCTTATACAAAAGGTTTAGAAGGAACTCCAAATGAAGTGAAATTAAAATATTTAGCAGATAATGATTTTGCTGACTTATCTGGTGATGAATTAAAAGAAGCTATTTCTAAATACATAGTTGAAAAAGATAATAAATCTGATGATTTAACAGGAAATATGGTTTCTCAAGGTACTACTCCAAGAAGATTAACAGACCTTATAGGTTCTTTAGCAGATTTAACATCTGGAAGTGGAGATAAAGGTACTCCTATTATTTACATACAAGGATACTTTGACAATTATACAAAATAATTTTTTTAAAAGAGGATTTTATTTCTCTATATTAAATTTAAAATTTATTAAAACCTCTTAATTGATACATTTTACTATGTATCAATTAAGAGGTTTATTTAATGACTCTAGAAATGATTACCTCTAAGGCATTTTTAGATTATATAAACATTCTTATTTAGATTTATACAATTCTAGCTCTTGCTTATTTCTGAGATAATATCATTTTTTAAAATTTGCTTTACTGGAATAATAACTGCAACGATGCTGATAATAATATTTAAAACAATCATACCTATATAGAGAGATGCATTTACTTCAAAGATTGGATTTATATATAAATATACGCGTTTTACCATAAAATAAATCATAAATTGTCCAATAATACTTCCAATTATCATTATAATACTTGCATATAATCCATATAAGAAACCTTCTCTCATCATCATAAGTAAAAACCTATTATCCGTAATACCCATAGCTCTTAAAATCCCAAATTCATGTCTTCTTGAAAAAACTAAGTAACCTACTGTATTGATAATATGAAATAGACTTATTGCTAGAAGTACAAATACAATACCATATATAAATAAAAGTTTTTGATTTAAATAGGTATTATTTTTTTCAATAGCTATGGTATAGTCTGTTACTATACATCTCTTTATATTATTTACAACACTTTTTATATTTTCAGACAACTCTACGCTATTACTTTCTTTTGTCTTTTTTATACTTACTGAATTGTAATTTTCAATATTAAAGTTATTCTTCATTTGTTCATTTGTCATAACTATATCCATACCATAGTCGCCAATAAAATACATGTTATTAGCCATTACACGTTTTACAGTAGCAGCAACTACAAATTCTTTTGTTACATAATCATCCTTATTTTCTTCTTTAAATTTAACAATTTCACCTGTTGGTTTCATTGTTTTTGGTACTTTAACCTTTATTGTATTTCCTGGTTTTATATCCACTGCATCATACATACCAGTCCCATCCATAGGTAATCTAACTATAACTTTATTATTTTTGACCATATCATCATGATTAATTTTTCCATCTATGACATAAGAATTTAGCCCTTCTAACATTCCATTGTTATATCCATATATATTGGTTTTTAAAAGGTATCCCCCTTCACTTTGTTTTGTACAAATACCATTAAAAAAATTCTTTATTCTATAATCTTTCTCAAGAGGTTTAAAGAAGTCTTTCCAAAATAATTGTTTTTCTTTAATTTGTATAGCTCCAAACAAATACTTTACTGGATAAACTCGTGATACTCCCTCAACCTCATTGAGTCTTGAAATTTTATCTTTAGGTATACCTATATCAAAATCGGTTGTTTGCATAGTTACTTGGTAGTCAGAATTTAAACCATCATCAGCTTTCATTGTAAGTTCATTATTATTTTTAGTAAGCTGTATAGAGTAACTGGAACATAGGAAAATAATCCCACCAAGTGACAATGAAAATAAAATACCCACAAACATTCCCTTTTTTTGAGTCATGTATTTATGAGATAGTACCTTTGTCATATTAGAATGTCTTACACTTTCTAAAGTCCTTTTTTGCTTATTAGTGACCTTAAAATTTTTCATGGATTCTATACTAGAATATTTATTTAATTGATGTACAACACGCACAGTGATTAAAATTAACAATAATAAAATAAATAAGAATCCCAAATAAATAGATTTTTCGCTTATAAAAAATGCTCCTGGAGTAATATCACTGCTCAAAAATATATGTGGAAATCGTTCATATATTGTAGATGCTACTCCAATACCCAATATACAACCTATAGGAAATCCAATAATAAAAAGTAAAAATAACTCTAAAAATAGTAAGAATAAGAGTTGTTTATTATTGGCACCTAATACTTCTAAAACTCCATATTGTGATATTCTCTGAAGTATTGAAACGTGGAAAATACTATATACTGCTGCTGCACCAAATACTCCAACAAGTAAGATAATTGCATTTGTATTTAGCTCTAGATTTTTTAAGAACTCAAATATATTATATTTTTCTATGCCTTTTGGAGGCTTTACTCCAAATTCAATTGATAAGTGCCAATTTACACGAGCGTTTTCTTTTGATATATTGAATTCTTTTATAAATTTAGAGTTTTGCTTATTTATACTTTTATTTTCATCATACTTTACATAAACTAAATAAGAATTATTTTCTTTAGGTTGTGAATAATCATTTACAAATCCTTGCATATCAGTTTTGGGATTTGTAAGATTTGATAAAATACCACATAATTTATAAGTTTTACCATCTAATTTAATTGTCGTTCCAATCTCTTTTTTTACATTTAAATTATTTAGTGAATATGTGTCAAAAGCTATCTCTCCATCTTTACTAGGAAGACTTCCTTGCAATAATTTTCTACCTGTCATATCTAGGTATGATGAATCTGCACTTAAAAATTCTATAATAAAAGGTTCATCTATATGAGATTTAGTATTTGTAACCCCAAGTTTATCTATAGTGTATTTTTTTGATTTTTTATTTTCTTTAATTTTTTTTAGTTGTTTCTCGTTTACTTTATAGTAAAAATGATAATCTCCTTTATCTTCCCTTATTTTTTCGATTGCACTTTTATTTGCACTATTAACTAGAGAACCAATTCCTGTCAAGAGTGCTACTGATAATACTATGCTTAAAAATATAGACATAGATTGTTTTTTGTAATGTTTAATATATTGAATTGCAAACTTTATCAAAGACATCATAGTACTCCACCACCATTATTTACTACAATTCCATCTTCAATATGTATAATTGAATCACATACTTGTGCTATATTTTCATTATGTGTTACCATCAGTATCGTTTGATGAAATTTTGCACTACTTTCTTTTAATAAACATACTACTTCCATTGTGGTTTTACTATCAAGATTTCCAGTTGGTTCATCTGCTAATATAAGTGCAGGTTTATTTGCTAAAGCTCTAGCAATTGCTACTCTTTGTTGCTGTCCACCAGAAAGCTCATTTGGAAACTTTAGACGCTTATCCCAAATCCCCAATGTATTCATCAACATTTCAATATATTCATGGTCTACATGATTTCCTCTATCTAATGTAACAGGAAGAGTTATATTATCATAAGTGTTCAGTACTGGTATTAAACTGTAGTTTTGAAATATAAACCCTATATTTCTTCTTCTAAATACTGTTAAATCTTTTTTTCCTATTTTAGATATATTCTTTCCTTTAATTATTACATCACCTGATGTTGGATTATCTAATCCACCTATAATGTTTAATAATGTGCTTTTGCCAGAACCAGAAGTTCCAACTATAGCAGTAAACGTAGCTCGTTCAATTTCTATGCTTACTCCATTTAAAGCTTTGACTTTAGTCTCATCTTTTCCATAGTGTTTTACTAAATTATTCGTCATTAATATACTCATTTAATTTCTCCTTTCAGTACAGGTATATGTTCTTATAAGATATTGTAAATGACAATAATTACACTCATCCTACAAAGTTAATTTAAACTCTTACAGTTTTGTAAGAAGATACTAAAACAACTTCCATTTCCTAACTTAGATTCTACTATAATATTCCCATTTTCTTTTTCTAAAATTAACCTTGCAAGATATAGACCAATCCCTGTTCCATTTTGATTTTCTACATTCTTGCTTCTATAAAACCTTTTAAAAATATCATTTAACTCTTTACTATCAATGCCTATTCCTTCATCTTTAATAATGATTTTAGTATACAATTCCATTTTTATTATAGAGACAGTAATTACACTATTTGATGGTGAGTATTTTATAGCATTTTCTAATACATTTACAATTGCTTCTATAGTCCATTTTTTATTATGGACTAGTTTTACATCTGAAAATGGTTCTAGATTTATCCTTATATTTTTAGCTTCTGCTTTATTAAAAACAGTACTAATACTTTGCAGAATAGTATCTTTTATTAATAGTTCATCTACCTCAAAATTAATGACTCCATCTTCTAATTTAGTCATCTTAAATAGAGATTGTAATAACCAATCAATCTTAAAGGTTTCATTTTTCATCTTTTGTAAAAACTCCTTTTTCTGTGATGTAGAAATATTCATATTCTCCAGAAGCTCGCAATAAATATTTATATTTGAAAGTGGAGTTTTTAATTGATGTGACATATTTGAGATTAAGCTTTTAATTGCTTCTTTTTCTAATTTTGACTGTTCTACTTCTATTTCTATCATATCTTTAACTTTTTTTACTTGGTGAGAAATTTTTGATAATCTTGTATCTTTAGTATCTGAATAAGTAACTTCTTTACCTTCCAATATTTGATTCAACATTAAACTCAATTCATCATATCTATTTTGATTTTTTTTAGTGATTATGATACATACAGCTACTATACATATCATAAAAGCTAATACCAACATCTTATTCTACCTCGTTCCATAGATACCCCATTCCATAAGCTGTTTTTATATATTTTGGATTAGAGGGATTATCTTCTACTTTTATTCTAAGTCTTCTTATATTTACAGATACAATATTCTCATCAACATAATTTTCTTCACTATCCCAAATATGATGCAAAATTTGTTCCTTTAATAATATCTGACCTTTATTTTCAATTAGGTAACTTAGAAGCTTATATTCTACAGAGCTAAGTTCTAAACATTCTTCATTTTTATATACTCTAAGTAAGCTTTGGTCCAATTTTATTCCATTAGAATATATTACTTTATTATTTAATTTTTTTCTTATTGCTACTTTAACCCTTGCCTTTAATACAGATAAAGAGAATGGTTTTGTAATGTAATCATCAAGTCCTATTTCTAATCCTTTTACCTCGTCAATTTCTGAGTCTCTTGCAGTAAGCATTATAATTGGTGTATCTGACTTTTCTCTTATTAACTTACACACATCAAATCCATTTCCATCTGGGAGATTACAGTCCAAAATTATAAGGTCTATATTTTTATTATTAAATACATGCAATCCTTCTTGTACTGTGTAAGCCTTAAATACATTAAATCCATCACTTTCAAACGCATAAAAAAGGCCTTCGTTTAAGTTTATATCATCCTCAATAATTAATAAGTTCAATTTTACACTCCTTTAAATTTTAATTATTTTTGTCTTGTTATAGTTTTAATATACATTGATTTCACTAAAAAGACTGTAATTAAATTTGTTTTTCAAATCTAGTTACAGTCTTATATCTTGTACTTACTCTTCATTCTTAGAATATGCCTCATAAAACATTTTGATTGAATCTAAATTATCGTCAGTTATAATAGGTACACCACTTGCACTTAAAAATTCAGATAAAAATTCAATACGCCTGAAATATTTTTCTGTACTATCTCTAAATAATATTGGGTCTAGCCAAATATTAATTAAAATTATGAATACTTCAGATACTTCATCTGGATAATCTGTTTTAAAAATACCTTCTTCTATGCCTTGCTTTATTAGACAAGATAATAAAGGAGTTATTTCAATAGTAGATGCTCGTATATTCTTTATAAAAAAAGTTGGCTTTTTTTGACTGCACATATAATCAATCAATTTTTTTCTTATTTCTGAACTAGATATATATAAAATAAATTCAGATATTTTTTCTCTAACAGTTAACTTAGGATTGTTTAATAATGACTTTAGATTTTCAACTTCTACTCTTAAACTATTTAATACTATCTCTTCAAATAGCATTTCCTTGTCTTTAAAATGATAATACACAGCCTCTTTAGATATATCAAGAGTATCAACGATTTGTTGCATAGTTACATCATCATAATCTTGCTCTTCAAATATTTTCCATGCGACTTCTAGTATCTGATTTTTTATTTTATCAGAGTATTTATTTCTTGACATATAAATTCACTTCTTTCTTTATTAGTTTATACTAATCATTAGTACATTAATTATAATAAGATTCTTTACAATATGTCAACACACTCCATTTAAAGACAACAAAACGTATTTGCTCCTAATTTTTTTAATATTAATATAATTTCCTTATAAAAATATTATAATTAATTATGTAGTTATACATTTCTCAATTTAACTACACTTAAATTGAAAATACAACGTTGTTCTTATATAATTAAATTATACAACAATAATGATATATTTTTTAAGTATATTTTTACTAGGGGGAATAGAGATGAAAAGGGTTGATGAAAGAAATACTATGTTTGCAAGGGCAAATTATAAAAAGGATAGTACTGCTTATAATGACTATTATAAGCAAAATCCTGAGAAAAAAGAAATTGATGATAGTATAAGAAGCAGACCAAACTTATGTAGCGAAGGAACAATGACTTACAACAAAGTAAACTCTCCAATGGCAAGTAGTGCATTTGACTTTTTATCTGATATAAAGTCCTTATGTGAAGGAAACGTTTCTGACACAAAAGTAGATGTAGATGCAAAATCAATGACAAAAAAAATAAAAGGTTTTGCAAAGCAATATGGTGCTTCTGTAGTTGGTATAACTAAATTAAAAGACTATCATATTTATACAAATAGGGGAAGACATGAAGAAAATTATGGAGAAGAAGTTAATCTGACTCACAAGTATGCTATTGTATTTGGATGTGAAATGGATAAAGAAATGATAAATAGAGCACCAATGATATGTGAAGTTATAGAAACATCAAAGTGTTATGTAGATGCTTCTATTGTTGGAATGATTTTAAGTTACTACATAAGAAACTTAGGATATGATGCCAGAAATCATATGGATGCTAACTATTTAGTAATGCCTGTTTTTATAGCTCGTGATGCTGGTCTGGGCGATATAGGAAGAAATGCTATTCTTACAAATAAAGATTATGGTTCTAGACTTAGATTAGGTGTTGTTACTACAGATATTCCACTTTTAGAAGATGAATATGTTGATTTTGGATTAGAAGATTTTTGCAAGGTCTGTAAAAAATGTTCTTTTAACTGTCCTTCTCACTCACTTTCTAATGATATTAAGATTAGTGATGATGGAAAGTATAATTGGGTAATTGAACATGAAACATGTTATATTAAATGGAGATATTTAGGTACAGATTGTGGTATGTGTATATCTGCTTGCCCATTCAGCCAAAATCTTGAAACTATAAAAAATACCACTTCTTTTAAGGGTAATAATGAACTTATTGAAAAAGCTTTAGATGAGTATACTTCAAAATTTGGTAAAAGAATATTTGTACCTGGCAACCCTTCTTGGTTAAAATAGTTCTACTTAGTCAAGAGTCTGTCCTATGATGAATTATAGGACAGATTTTTTATTAAATACATAGATTATGAAGGATTTTTTCTTGATTATAACAATTCAGCAATATTTTAAATTTATAATTGACCTTATAAAACTTATGAAATGTCAAACATAAAAGGAGTATATATATGGAAAAGATATTGGTTGTGGAAGATGATACTATATTAAATAAAACTCTGTCATATAACCTAACAGAAGATGGATATTTGATTACTTCAAAATTTACAGCTATTTCTGCATTAAAGTCTATTATGGAGTATAAATTCGACTTAATCATTTTAGATGTTAATTTACCAGATAAGAGTGGATTTGAATTATGTAAAGAAATTAAGATGAATTGTGATATACCAATAATTTTTTTAACAGCTAATGATATGGAATACGATATGATTAAAGGTTATGAGCTTGGAGCTTTAGATTATATAACAAAACCCTTTAATATAAATGTATTTAAGCAGAAAGTAAAAGCTCTTTTAAATCATATTACAATAAAAACAAAACAAGATTGCTATGATGATGGATATCTTGAAATTAACTTTTCTGAGCTATCAGCCAACATAAATGGAAATCAAATTATATTTACTCCATTAGAATTTCGTACATTGAAGCTATTTACTGAAAATCCTAAAAACATATTAACAAGAAAAATACTTTTAGAAAAACTCTGGGATATAGATGCTAACTTTGTAGATGAACATACTTTAACATCTGTTATAAGTAGAATTAGAAGTAAGATTGAAAAGGATGATTTTCAATATATTAAAACAGTATATGGTATGGGGTATATGTGGTTGGGTGAAAGAAATGAAATTTAAAAAATTTTCTTTTAGCTCTATTTATTTAACAATTGCCATTGGTCTAATTTTTACAGCCCTTCTATTTAGTATAGCAATTTATGTAATAACTGATGATATAAAACTAGTTGTCTTATTATTAATATATACAGTAATACTTTGTGGATTTATGGCCCTAATAGTATTTTTACTTCATAAAAAAATAACTCTGTTTTGTTCTGAAATATGTCATACTTTAGATAGTATGATGAATAGTGAAGACAATATTGAAATTGCATTAGAAAAAGAAACTATTTTATCACGTATCAATCATAGATTAGTTAGAATGTATGAAGTTATTCAAGAAAATCGTCATAATGTTGCTATGGAAAAAGCTAACTTACAAGAATTAGTTTCTGATATATCTCACCAAATTAAAACTCCTATTGCAAATTTAAAGATGATTAATACTACTCTACTTAATCAAAAATTTAAAACAGAAATTCAAAATGAGTTTTTGATGGATATGGAAGGTCAATTAGATAAATTAGATTTTTTGATGCAGTCTATGGTGAAAACATCTAGATTAGAAACAGGTATAATTACACTATCTAAAAAGAGAAATTTAATTTATGAAACAATTGCTATAGCACTTAGTGGAATTTTATTTGATGCTGAAAAAAAGAACATTGAAGTTACAGTCGATTGTGACCCTAATTTATATATAGTTCATGATAAAAAATGGACTTCTGAAGCTATTTTTAATATATTGGATAATGCAGTAAAATACACGAATGCTAATGGGAAAATACATGTATCTACAGAATGTTGGGTTATGTACACCAAAATAGATATCACTGATAATGGAAAAGGAATATCAGAAAGTCATCAAGCAGAAATATTTAAAAGATTCTATCGTGAGGAAGATGTACATGATATAGATGGTATTGGAATAGGTCTATATCTTTCAAGAAAAATTATATCTCTTCAAGGTGGATATATTAAAGTTACATCAGATATTGGAAAAGGGGCTACATTTTCTATATTCTTACCAAATAAATAGCTCTTTAAATATTTTATTTGTGATAATTCTGCAACATTTTGATTTTATACTGTTCTTATAATATATTAAGGAGGTTTTATGATGAGTATTTTACAAGTAATTGATTTGAAGAAATATTATGGTGAAAATTCAAATATTACAAAAGCTCTCGATGGTGTAAGTTTATCTATTGAGAAAGGTGAGTTTATCTCTATTGTAGGTACATCTGGAAGTGGTAAATCAACATTATTAAATATGATGGGAGGATTAGATAATCCTACATCTGGAAAGGTTGTTATAAGAGATAAAGAATTATCAAATATGACTGACGAACAACTTACAATTTTTAGACGTAGAAACATAGGTTTTATATTTCAAAATTATAATCTTGTTCCTTTGCTTAATGTATATGAGAATATTATTTTACCAATAGGATTAGATGGAGAGACCATAGATAAAGATTTTATACATGAAATTATAAGTATGCTTTCTCTAGAAGAAAAACTATATGATATACCAAGCAATCTTTCTGGAGGACAACAACAACGTGTTGCTATAGCTAGGGCACTTGTAACAAAACCTGCTATTATACTAGCAGATGAACCAACAGGTAATCTTGATAGTAAAACAAGTACAGATGTGTTAGCTTTACTGAAAATGACAAGTGAAAAATTCAATCAAACAATTGTAATGATTACTCACAATAATGAAATTGCTCAACTAACTGATAGAATTATTCGCATTGAAGATGGAAAAATTGATAATTAGGAGGTGTAATATATGTTTAAAAATAACAATCGTGCTTTTATAAGAAAAATAGCTTTAAATGATTTGAAAATTAATAAACTCAAAACATCTCTTTCAGGTATTATTATAATGATTTCTACATGTTTACTGTTAACAGTAGCCTTAGTTTCATATAATGGTTCTGTAGATTTAGTTAATTCATCTCCATATCATGCTATATATAAGTCTGTAAATGAAAAATCAAAAAACATATTATATCGAGATAAAAATTTTAGTGATGTAGGAACATACAAGTTAATTGGCAGTAACAAGAAGACAGATTATATGATGTCAACTATTTATGCAGATAATATAGCAATCAAACTTATGAATTTTCAACCAATGGAAGGTACTATGCCTACAAATAAAAATGAGATTGCTATTTCAGAAAAATACTTACAGCAACTTTCTTTAAATAAAGACATTGGAGACAGTATTAAATTAACTTATCGTGATAATATGACGAATAAAGAAATACAAAGAGATTTTGTTATTGTTGGCCTTTTAGAAAATTATTATCAAGATAATGCTAAACAATATTATACAGTTGTTTCAAATGACTATTTTAAGAACACAATTTCTACATCTTTACAAAACAAAAGTAGCAATTTTGATGATACAAGACCTAACGATGTAGATGTATTAGTAAAATTGTCAGAAGAAAATACAAAGAAAGATTCAGCTTCAATTAAGGCACAATTAAAAGATATTGGCTTTTCTTTAGGGATTAAAAAACATAATATATACTTAAATGATAAATATATTGAATCAAATTTAATCGATAGTGAACAGGTTATTACAGTTTTGGCAGTTGGAATAGTTATTCTTTTTTCTAGTATTTTTGTTATATACAGTATTTTTTATGTTTCAGTTGTTAATTCGGTTCATGTGTATGCTAAGTTGAAATCTTTAGGAATGACTTCTTTTCAGTTAAAAAAGATTATTTCTCTACAAGGAAATTTTTTATCGATTGTTTTTATTCCATTAGGTATCATTATATCGTGTATAATTGCTTACATAATTCAACCATTGGCATGGCAGATAATAGATGATTCATTTATAATCTTAATTTTATCACTAGTAATGTACTTAACTGTTAGAATTTCTCTACATAAACCTGCTAGAATTATTTCCAAAATATCTGCTATTGAAGGTATGCAATACACAGAAATTAAATTTAGAAAAAAAATAAAAAACTTTAATTATATAAATATTAAAAATTTAGCCTTAAAAAATATTGAGTCAAATAAAAAGAAGAACTTAATTGCATTAATCTCACTAAGTATTAGTGGAATTTTATTTATTTCAATTGCTAATCTTGCTAATTCGATAAATTTTAAGAAACAGTTGTCGCAACAATTTGTATATAACGAAAATTACCTTGTTAGCATTAAGAGTGATAATTTATATGAACGCATTACACAAATTCAACAAAACAACCCATTAACAGATTCCCTTAAAAATGAGATTGAATCTATTCATGGAGTAAAAAAAGTAATTGAATCTAAATCAATTAAAGGTAGTCTTATAGAACCTTCTATCAAAGATAAAGATGAAAAACAATTTACTACTTTAATTAAAGGTCTTACACCTGAACTTTTAAAATCATTTGAAGAATATATTGTAAGTGGAAAATCAGATTATAAAAAACTTAACTCAGATGATTTAATTGTAAATAAGTATAGAGCAAAATCCTATGGATTAGATTTAAAACTTGGAGATACAGTTACATTTGATATTTTTAGTGGAAATAATATTATTAAAAAACAAATGAAAATTAAAGGAATTATTGATAATTCTAATACAGGTAGTATGTTTTTTGCTTTGGATAAAACCTTAGAATCTCTAACTCCATATAATACAAACTTAGATTTTTCTATTTTGGTAGATAAAAAATATTCTAAAGAAGTTGAAGAAAAGTTGCTAAGTATCATTCAGGAACATTCTAGTTTAATGCTTTATTCATATGAGGATGATTATAAAATGATTACTAGAGCATTTAAGTATATAGTTGTAACTTCATACATTTTTGTTGGTTTAATTTCTTGTTTTGGTATACTAAATATGACCAATATTCTAATAAATAGTGTTTTAATCAGAAAAAGAGAATTTGCTTTACTTCAAGCTGTTGGAATGACAAAAAAGCAACTTCGAAATATGCTTTACAGAGAAGGTTTAAATATAAGTATTAAAGCTATATGTATTTCAAGTTTATTAGGTTATTTGGGTTCAAGTTTACTTTGTACTTTTATAAAAGATGTAGTTAGAGTAGATTTTATTAATTTTAACTTTTCTATATTTACTATTTTAATTTTTTCTTTTGTATTAATTGGAATACAAGTTTTAACAACTGAATTACTTGTAAGAAATATAGAAAAAAAATCACTTACAGAACGCTTACGCTCTCAATAAAAAATAGGAGTTACAATTAATCTATCAGTAGATAATTGCAACTCCTATTTTAACTTTAAATACTTTTCTTTTTTTCTAATATTTCATATACACAATCTTCTGTTGAGTTACTATCTTTTTCTCTTCTCTTTTTAGAATCGATTAAAACAAAATACAGTATAAATCCTACAACAAGTCCCCATGTTCCACCTTTAGCAGCAATCACACCTCCCATAAGCCCAATTAATCCCTTCTCTACACCAGTATTACATAGTTCCATTGACAACTTTGTACATAAATAACCTTGAACTAAGAGTGTCACTGAAAGTGCTAATGGTATAAGAGGAGTAGCAATCTGAGCAACTGGATAAAAACATATGAAAATAGCTGAAACCCACACTAATGTACCCATACCACTAAAAATGGACTGCATTGCTTCCTTTCCAACCTTATATCTTTGAGCAACACTTCCAGTAAGTGTCGCAGCTAATGGACCACACATTGGTATATATGGAGAAATAACTGCCATAACAATATTTCTTATACCACTTATAATATTAGACCTATTTGAATTGAAATCTATATATTCATCTTTTCTGTTTTCACTTTCAGAAAGTACTAAATTTTCACCTGTTATAAAATCACCAAATGCAATTATATATATCATAAAAGCCATTGGTAACCCTTGTATAAATAACATCATGTTTGGAAAACCTATTCCAAGAGGAGATACTGTATTTATTAAATTTTTTAAGTCTACTATGTAAATTATTTTATCAAAACTCAAACTAGGAATTCCTATTTCTTTGCTAAATATACCTACAATTAAACTCACTAAAATAGCTGATACTACTCCATATTCTCCTAAATGAAATAGAAATTTATTTTTAACTTTTAAAGTGTCAAATCTTTCAGAAAACATTACAAAACAGGCAACCAAAATTCCTACTGTTATAGCTATTGGATAAGAATCAAATCTACCTTTAGGACTAAATTCTGATATTACAGTAGAGATACCAACACCCATTAATATCCCACCTTTAATAGAATTTGGTATTTTACTAACTAACTTTCCAGCTACTCCAGTTATTCCCATCAAAATAAATATGATTCCTAAATCTATTTGTAAAGCTGTTAATGCTTGTATTCTTTCAATGCCCATGCTAAACTTTAACAAATATGCAGTTGTAAGAGTTATAGAAGCCGTAATCCAACCAGGTACAACTGGGTCTCCCATAAAAACATGTAAGCAGTATAATATGGAGTTGATTATAGCCATACTCCATGCTACTTCATAAGGTAATCCCAAAATTTGTGTACTAAGACCAATAGTTCCTAAACTTGTCATACTTGATATTATTCCTTGAATAGCTTCTGGTTTCTCAAACCTGTAATGTATAAATGGAATTCGTATCTTGAACAATCCAAATTTTATATGAGGTTGCTCTATTCTAGTGAGTCTTTCCATAATTTCACTCCACCTTTCGATAACTCTTATAAATTTACAACCTTATAATTGTTTATAAATTATCAATGTCGTTAAAACTAGTATATAACATGCAAATTGCATAAACAATAAATTAAATTTATAAAATTGATAGATTTTGTGCATATATGGAAAGACATCTTCATTTTTATTTGTTTATATCACTTGATAAAGGCTCTTTATAAAACTCAATGGTTCTTTTCCATGATTCAAATTGCCCTTGTGTATTTCCTTCTATCGTTCCTCCTGAAGAAAAGATACCTCCACCTACATTCATACATAAGGTCTCTTTTAAAGGTATAATATATGGAATTGGTAATGGATGCCCCATATTATTATATGTTAATAATTCTACTTTACATGGATAATTGTTTTCTTTAAGTATTTCTAATGCCTCTAAACAAGCATCATAACTATTCCATATATTATCTTTTTTCCCAGCAATCATAAGTATGTCTGCTTTGGAATTTTCTATTCTTATTCTAGCTTCATTTCTATTATTCGCTCTTTCAAGATTTTTTTTATAAGAATTGGCAAATCCAAATGGAATTCCTTTTGAGATATCTTTCTTTTGTTCTTCAAGAAAGATATCATCATCTAAGTGGATATATGAAAATGGTTCCCCTTTATACGACCATGATGAAGTATCTTTTCCATTCTCCAATCCATTAAGAGCTTGGAAACAATAAGTATGTGGAGCTGATACTACAACTTTTTTAATCTGTTCATATTTTGAGGCAAGTAAAAGTGCTAACTCTCCACCCTTTGATGTTCCATGAATAAAGATTTCTTTAGTATTAGTAATTTCATTTTCACTAATCCATTTAAATACTTTTTCAAAATATTCTAATGGAACTTCTTCTAATTTATCTGGTAGACCCTCTAAGGCAAAATAAGCAACTGTTAGTACATTGAATCCCCTAGATGCAAGTGGAGCTGCTAAAAGGTCTAGAGCATCTAAACTTCCATCAGAACCACCCAACATTAGAATTGTTTTATTATTAGAATTTTGTTTATAAAATAATTTTCCTATAAATTCATCAGATATGTATTTTGTAGTAATATCATGTGATTTAAATAGTCTTTTCAGTTTAACTTCTTTTCTTTCATTAGAAGATTCAAATATCATATTCATGATTATTGGCTTATCTATAGATATATTTTCTGCAAAATTATTACCTTCAGTTTTAGATTTTTCCAGCGAATAAATTAATCCCATACAGTCAGGATTTTTATAAGTACCTTCTATAGGTTCAACTGAATCTAAATCTACTTCTCCCTTTTCATTTGAAGAAAATACTCCATAAGAAGAGAATTCTTCTCCCTTACACCATGGAAATTCCATTTTCATACTTACTTTAAGTTTAGTATTTGGAGTCAAATCTGAAACTATAATCTTAAGTCTTTCATCTACAAACGATTCTAAATTGTATACATTTACTTTCATAATCCATTTCTCCTTATAATATTAGTGATTTATATGTTTAAAATAACTTTATCCAATGTAATATGAATCCTCTGAATTAAGACATCATATTGACTATTTTATTGTATCAACTCATCAACTCTTTGTCAATATGATGTCTTTTTATTCATTTTAAATTATCACTAATATACTCTCTCTATTTAATATCATCATAAATAAAAACCACTCTTTCTAAAGAATGGTTTTTGATAAATGTTATTTTATATTGACAAGTTTCTCTTTTAATTTAAATTTATATAATTAGATATTTTTTATTTAATATCTAATTATATCATGCATTTGCAAAAGTATATATGGCATTAATTCTTGCTATATATAAATTTTCATCGCTACATCCAATATATTTAGCATATTTCTCTATCTTTTCTTTTGCATTTTCAACATCACTTTCATCACTCTCCATTAACTCATTTATATAAATATCCATTAATGAAGCTTTATAATCTTTTATATCATAACCTAAAAATTCAGTTAATCTCTCAATTTCCTTATTGAAATCTCCATCTTCTTTCACCAAAAATTCGTATACATCTTCTCTATATGGATTTAAGGTTATTATTTGTTTTACAACCTTACATTCATCAGCTTTTCCAATAAAGCCATCTTTATAATTATTAAATAATGCATTAGATTTTTTTATAGATTCTTCATCAATATAAGAATGTACCTCAGTTACCCTATTTTCTATAAGAGCATCCACTACAGCATAATGAATTTTAAAACAATCATTATATAAATAATTACTCATTTTTTTTACTGTTGATTCTATTTCTAAAAAACTAGCATGACCATTTTTTTTATTTTTATTTGGAATGATAAAAGTTTTATTCAAATTATTAAAAAGTCTCTTAAAATCCAAGTATTTTTCGCAATAAACACTTTTAAAGGTATCGATATCTATAGTTATAATTCCAAAACTTACTATAGTCTCAATGCCTTTCTTAAAAGATTCCTCTATATATTTTTCTCCTAAATTTAAACCTCTATCTGATATTTGTTTTAAATTTTGAAAATTATTTAAACAATCTCTTTCAAAGTTTTTAGAAATTTCCAAAGCGTATAGTTTAAAGATTTTCCTTATCTTATTATAATTATTTTTCGTATCATCAAATCTGATAATAGCTCCATTTACATCAAAAGTAATCATTGAGTTTTAACCTCCCCATTAGTTTCATCAATAAAATAAATTTAATATAAACTTTATAATCATAATATTAAACTTATTTATACTATAATTATTAATTTGATGATAAAAGCTATTTTCCTTCTAAATAAAAAATTTGTCTAAAGTTTTTAAAAAAATTAGACAAATCTTAGACTATTATTCTTTAAATTATTCCAAATACTCCAAATAATATTGGTATAAATATAGCTGGCAACAAATTTGCTACTTTTATATTTGTTAGTTTAAGTACATTTAAACCGAGACCTATAATCAGTAAGCTTCCAGCTGCTGTCATCTCTGTAACTACAGGGTCACTTAAGAATCCATTTAAAAACGATGCACCTAAACATATAATACCTTCATATAAAAATACGGATATTGCAGAAAACATTACACCTATACCTAAAGAAGCAGTGAATATAATAGAAGCTATTCCATCTATTACAGATTTTACAAATAATGTATCATGACTTCCTGTAAGTCCACTTTCTAGTGCTCCAACTACTGCCATAGCTCCTATACAAAATAATAAACTAGATGATATAAAACCTTCCGCAATAGAATCTTTTTTATTTCCTTTAGAGAATTTACTTTGTAAAAAAACTCCTAGTTTGTTTACCCATTTATCTATATCTATTAACTCTCCTATTAAAGCACCTATAGCTATAGATGTTATTGTTACTAACGTATTTTTCCCCTCTAAAGCTCCTGATATACCGATATACAATACACATAAAGCAATTCCATTCATTATAGTATCACTTACTCTTTGAGGTAGTCCTCCTTTAATTATAAGACCTACTATACATCCACCTGCAATTGCTAGACTATTTGCTATTACTCCAAACATTTTTTCTCCCCTCGATTAGCTAATTAAAATTTACTCATATTATCAAAACTTAAACATCAATAGTTTGTAGTGGATATTTTAAATATTCCAAAAATTCTTCAAATCCTTTTCTAGATATATTTACAGTTTTAGTATTTATATTTGGATGAAAATTTAAGAAATCTTCTTTAATTACATCCTTGTCTATGTAAAGCTCCACTTTTCTTTCTATGTCATTTATCAATGAAAAAGGATTTACACTTCCTGGAAGAAGTTTAAGTACATTGTATAATCTTTCAGGCGAAGCAAATGATAATCTAGAACTTCCTATCTTATCTTTAAGTGAGTTTAAATCAACCTGCTTTTCTCCTTTAACTACAATAAGGTAATACTTATTTCCTTTAGCATTTCTTAAAAATAAATTTTTACATTGACATCCTTTTGTTATTTCATCCAAAATTACTAGTTGTTCTGCTGTATATACAGCTTCATGCTCTACTACATCATATTCAATATTTAATTTGTCCAAGATACTATATATTTTAGTTTCATTAATTCTCACTTCATTTTCGTCTTCTTCTTTCATAACTTTATCTTTCAAATCATTCATATTTCTCTTTTCTCCTTAAACACTTTGTTATTTCTATACCCTCTTTAAGATATTACTCTACAATAGCTATTGCTCTTACTGGAGCACCATCAGCGTCATTATACTTAAATGGAGCTGCTATAAATAGAAATTTTTCTGGAACATTTTCTAGATTTGTAAGATTTTCTATTATTATTTTACCTTTTTCAAATAGAATATGATGCACTTTAAAAACTGATGTATCATATCTATCAACTGATAGCATGTCTATGCCTATACCTTTTATATTAGTATCAGCTATATAATTTGCAGCTTCTTCTGTTAATGTAGGATAACCTACATAGTACTGCTTTTTATCCCAAAACTTTGACCAACCTGATTTAAATATTATAAAATCACTACGTTTTATTTCATCTTCATATTTTTTTAGATATTCTAGCTCTATATTCTTATTTCCTTTTTCAAGTTCCAATACATAAGCTTTTCCAACAAAATTTTCTATATCCAATTTGTCTAGGGTCTCACCTTTAGTATACATATGTCTTGGTGAATCCATATGAGTTCCATTATGAGAAAATACACTAATAAGTGTTTCTTGATAACCATTTTCTTCAATAATTGCTACTTTTTTGATATCTGGTCTGTTAGGCTCTGCATATACAGGCATGTCGTTATGTGTCACATGAGTTAAATCAAAAACCTTCATTTTTATATACCCCCTATGTTTTATTTTCTATTATATACCTAAATTCACTTTATTTCTATCAGTTTTTATTCCATTATATACCATACTAATATATAGTTTTTATAAATTTCAAGGGATTTACAGAAAAATCTTGAAAAGAATTATCAGTAAATATAACATCTTCGCCTAAAAAACGTTTGTATCTTCCTTCTTCTTTTTTCAATGTAATTCTTTGTTTCTGTGAATGATTGTTAAAAACCATTATTTTAAGTGGAGCTTTTTTTCTATTTGTCTGAACTCTTTTTAACATGTATTTTATATGCATATCAGCTTCAGGAAATGAATATCCACAAAATATTAAAAGGTCAGTATCTCTTAACGTTTTTTCTGTTTCATTCCAAACATTACTTAAAAATATATTTGACATATTCTTAAAATATGTTGGTGGGACTATAATAGGTTCTGTCAATTCACCACATTCTAGACATTTTGTTTCTGAACTATTTTCAATAAGTTTCATGACACCACCTTCATGCGGGGTAAGAGTTACACTATTACAAATAGGGCAATAAAGCCAATTTAGTGACCCATGTACCTTATATAATTTTATTAGTGGTTCTTTTGGTTTTCTCCAATTTATTTCTTCCTTAAAATTAGTAAATTCCACACCATAATCAAGCATAATTGGAGAATCATTTTTGTCCCTTAAACCAGTGACTGTATTGTCTATATGTATATCATAATTTGCACTAATAAAAGTGGTATCAAGAAGTAAATCATTTTCTAAAAGGTTTTCAACTAAAAGTTTATGATATTTATTATCTGTTCTAGGTGTATTATGAATTGCTTCAGCCATTAATAATATTAAGTATTGTCTCAAAAAACGTATACTATCACTTCTATTATTTAGATTTTCTAGACCAAAGTTTCTAAAGGCCTCTCTTCTTTGTTCTGCTAAATCCAAAAGACCTAGAACTTCCTCAAATGTAGGAAAGTTTGCATTATCTAGATTATCTTTTACTATATCAATGTTGAACATCTGTTTAAAAAAATTGTATAATTCTCTATTCATATTGGTATTATAGTTTTTAGGATTTAGTTTTTTAAAATATTCACTAAAAAGTTCATTTTGAATAGGTAGATTTTCTGCTGCTGAAGCTCCTGCTCCTAAAAATATAGCTATTTTCATATGATTCCTCCTAATATAAATATTACTACTGTTTTTTATATCTATTAAATATTCATATCATATCTTTAATAATACAACAATAAAGCTGTCTCTTCCTAGAAAAAAATCCTATTACAAGACAGCCTTATATTTATATTAAATCTTTAATAATTCATAAATAGAAAGAGCATATATTTGAGTAGCCTTTACAATATCCTCTACTATTAAATATTCATTAGCTTGATGTTCTGTTTCTGGTTTTCCTGGGAAAATAGCTCCAAATGCAACACAATTATCTAAAGCTCTTGCATAAGTTGCTCCTCCAGATGAAAGTGGTGTTCCATCAAGACCAGTTTCTTCTTCGTATACTTTTCTAAGTGTTTTTACAAGAAGTGTATCTTCTGGAACATAGATTGAATCTAAGAAATCATACTCCTTATAAGTTAAATTGTACTTATCTGTCATTTTCTTTAATTCTTTTACAAAGTCATCTTTTTTGTATGTTACTGGAATTCTTATATCTATTCCAGCAAATTCTTTTTCACTATCAATAGTTACTCTACCTATATTTACTGTTAGCTTGCCAGATACATCATCCTTACAATTAGGAATTATATTATTACCATTAGCATCCTCTCCAATGACTTCTGCTAAAAACTTAATTATATTAGAATCTATACCTATATTATTAAGAGCTATACAAAGTCTAGCTACTGCATTTATACCAGTATCACTTGCTGCTGAATGGACACTTTTTCCTATTATACATATTTTATTTCCTTCAACAGTATATTCAAAATTTAACTTATCAAGTTCTTTTTTTAATTTATCAGAATATTTTCCAATATAAATCGCTTTTCCTGGAACCGCATTTAAGGCTTTTCCAACTGACAATTCTATATCACTTTTACTATCACAAATTAAGTGAACTTGTAAAAGACCTTTTTCTGCATTTGTTATTGGAAATCTAGAATCTGGAGTAAATCCGTAATTTGGTATTTCTTCATTATTTTCTTTATATTTATTTATACATCTCCAAAGATTTTCTTCATCAGCTCCAAAAATAAATCTTATTCTCTTATTAAAGTCTACCTTTAAATCCATAAGAGCTTTTACTGCATAAATTGCTGATATTGTAGGACCTTTATCATCTTGTGTTCCTCTTCCATATAAATTACCATTTTCTAGAACAGCTTCAAATGGAGGATGATTCCAACTTTCCAAATCACCTTCTGGAACTACATCAACATGACCAAGTATACCTATCATCTTTTCGCCTTGTCCGATTTCAGCATATCCATAATATCCATCCTTATATACTGTCTTAAATCCTAGAGATTTACATAAGTCTAATATACCTCTTAAAGCCTTATCTACATTTTCACCAAACGGGCAGTTTTCAGTTGCGTCAGATATAACACTAGGTATTTTTACACTTTCTTGTATAGAAGAAATCATTTCATCTTGTAGAGAATTTACTTTTTCTTTAATTTGCTCTTTCATATTATCACCCTTCAATTTTCATCATAATATACTAATAAATATTTTGACCTTTTTAAAAAAAAATATGCTTATTTTTTCAGTTTTTTTATAAATTCAATCGCTTTTAAAGTCCCCATTTTGGAATGGTCAAATGTAAGTCCACCTTGGAAATAGACGTTATAAGGAGGTCTTATTGGAGCATCTGCACTTAACTCTATAGAAGAACCTTGGATAAAAGCTCCTGCTGCCATTATGACTTCACTTTCATATCCAGGCATGTCCCAAGGAACAGGTTTTACATAAGAATCAACTGGTGCCGCTTCTTGTATCCCTTCACAAAAACTTATTACCTCATCAGCATCATTAAGTCTAATACATTGAATAATATCACTTCTTAAATCATCGTATTTTGGCAATACATTATAACCTAACTTTTCAAAAGCTCTTGAACAAAATATGGCTCCCATTACAGCCTGAGACACTATATAAGGTGCCAAGAAGAATCCTTGAAGTACATTTCTAGTAGTTCCAAAAGTAAGGCCACATTCTTTTCCTATTCCAGGAGAAGTCATTCTATAAGATATAAGTTCAATTAAATCTTTTTTACCAGCAATATATCCACCTGTTAATGCAAGACCACCACCAGGATTTTTTATTAGAGAACCAGCCATAACATCTGCTCCAACATCAGTAGGTTCTTTAGTATCTAAAAACTCACCATAACAATTATCAACCATTACGATAACTTCTGGTTTAACAGACTTTATTACATCAATAGCTTCTTTTATATCACTAATTGAAAGCGACTTTCTCCAAGAATATCCTTTTGACCTTTGTATCATAACAAGTTTAGTTCTATCATTTATTTTATTTCTAATTCCTTCTAAATCTAAATTCCCATTTTCTAAAAAATCTACATCATCATATGTAACACCATACTCTTTTAATGAACCTTTTTCTTCTCTTATCCCTATAACACCTTCTAAAGTATCATATGGTCTACCAGTAACAGACAAAATTTCATCCCCTGGTCTAACTATACCTTGTATGCACAAAGTAAGTGCATGTGTTCCATTTACAATTATTGGTCTTACAAGAGCATCTTCTGTATTAAAAACTTTAGAATAAATTTCTTCTATTTTTTCACGCCCAATATCATTATATCCATATCCTGTAGTCCAGTTAAAGTGCATATCACTTAGTTTAGACTCTTGCATAGCTTTTAAAACTTTATATTGATTATATTCTCTTATTTCCTTTATTTCTTCAAACTTGTCCTTTATTTCTTCCATTACTTCTTGCGATAGTTTAAAAGTATCATCATCTATCCCATAGTAATCTTTTAATAATTCTTTTGTCTCATTAAGCATTTTATCACCTGTCTCTTTATTATTTTATTTAAACATGCCAAAGGAGACTATTTTACTAAAACAAATAAATCATAGTTTATAGGTTAGTATAAGTCTCCTCTCAATCATCTTAAATTAAATTATTATCTATCTGTTGTTATTATTGTTATTGTTTTGATTTTGATTTGTTAGATTAATATACTTTCCAGGTTGTATAGTTGAAACAGCATGTTTATAAATCATGTTTTGCTGTCTATTATCTCCTTCTATTAATATTATATAACTATCAAATCCTTTTACAAGCCCTTTAACTTGTACTCCATTAACTAAATATATAGTAACAGGTATCCTTTCTTTCCTAGCATTATTTAAAAACAAATCTTGTAAATTTAAAACTGTATTTTTCATTAGATTTGTACCCTCCCAAGATTAAATTTAACTTCTAAAATATTCCTACCTTATATTCTATATAAGTTATGATAAATTTTCAATATTAAGTTGTATACTTAAAAAATTATATATTATTTTATAGAATCTTTAATATATAAGATTATTTCATTTTTTAATATATCTATGCTTTCATATTTATCTAAATCAAACCATTTTGCTATTTCATATCTTTTAAACCAAGTTATCTGACGCTTTGCATACCTTCTAGAATCTCTTTTGATTATTTCGATAGCTTCTTCGTATGTATATTCTCCATCTAGATACTTTAATATCTCTTTATAGCCTATACCTTGCATGGATATCATGTCTTTTTTAAATCCCATACTTAAAAGTTTTTTGACTTCTTCAACCAACCCATTTTCAAGCATGATGTCAACTCTCATATTTATTCTTTCATATAAGTGTTCTCTATTTCTATTTAATACAATTATTATTGGTTCATACTCTTCATTAAATTTTAAATCACTTGAAAAGTCATTCATTTTCTTACCGCTTAGACAAACTTCAAGTGCCCTTATAACTCTTTTAGTATTGTTCTTATGAATTCTATTAGCAGCTTCTTCATCAAGTAATTTCAATCTATCATGCATGTAATCTATTCCCTTTTCATCAAGCTGATTTTGAAGTTCATCTCTCAATTCATTATTGGCATCAGATTTTGCAAAATCCATATTATATATTAAAGAGTTTAAATAAAGCCCTGTGCCTCCAGTTACTAATACAGATTTTCCTTTTTGATTTATTTCATATATATACTTTTTTGCCCTTTGTTGAAACTCTGAGACTGAAAATGGATAGTCAGGCTTAACTTCATCTATAAGATAGTGCTTTACTCCCTGCATCTCTTCTTCTGTAACTTTTGCACTTCCAATATCCATATATTTATATATTTGCATAGAATCTGCTGAAATTATCTCTGCATTCATGTCTTTTGCTAATTTTATTGACAAATCTGTCTTTCCAACAGCAGTTGGACCTGTAAGTATTATAAGTGGTATTTTTTTCATAATATTCCTTTCCATATATTTTAACTATCCAAATATTTTACATGATTCTTTTAAACATTTTTTCTATTTCTGTCTTAGATATTTCGACCATTATGGGTCTTCCATGAGGACATGTAAATGGATTCTCACAATCTTCTAATTGTTTTAACAGACTTTTTATTTCAATATCATATATTTTATCATTTGCTTTTATAGCAGACCTACATGCCATAGATGCAAATCGTTCTCCCTTTAAATCATAATTACTTGTAATCTCTTCTATATTATCAACTATCTGAAGAATGAACTTTTCAGTTTCAGGAACTCCAAATATAGTTGGCACACATCTTATCATTATATGATTATTACCAAATACTTCTAATTCAAAACCAAATTTCATAAATAACTCTAAATTATTTTCAATTTGAAGCATATCTACATTTGATACTTCAATTACCACTGGGTCTAAAAGTATTTGCATATTGATATCTTGTCTATAAAACTTTTCCATATATCTCTCATATAATATTCTTTCATGTGCAGCATGTTGGTCCAACAAATACATAGAATCATCTTTGCTTAAAATTATATAAGTATTAAACACAACACCAATTACAGAATATCCATATAGAGAAAATTTACGTTTTGAACTATATAAATACTCTTCTCCGCACTCTCTAATGCTATCAATATAACAGTTACTATCGCTTCTTGAACAATCAACTTGAAATTCTTCTTGTATATTGTCATTTACAGTATCTTCACTTAGATACTTAGTGTTTTTTAATTCATCTTCTACACTCTCATTTAATACTTCACTTACCGATTGAAATTCATTTATTGGTCTTTCACTCGATAAAGTTATAACTTCAATAGCTTCATCTTTTTCTTTAGTAATATTGTTATTTTTAGAATCATCTTCTAATAAATTATTATTTTTCAATTCAAAACCTGTACTTTTTTCTCTATTATTAATAGCAATTCTAGGTTGCGTTTTTTTATCTGAATAAGTAGCATACTTTCCAATAAGATTTGAATGTATCAGTTTAACCTTTAGAAAATCTCTAAGTTCTATATAGACTTCTTGTTCTTTTTCAAATTTAATTTCGAGTTTATTAGGATGTATATTTACATCGATACATGATGGTTCCACTTCTATATTTAAGAAACAAACTGCATGTTTACCTATTGGAATTATAGACTTATAACTTTCTGTTATTGCATCTATGATTATTTTGCTTTTTACAAATCTTTTATTTATATAGATATGTTGTAAATTTTTATTGGAACGATATATATTGTTATTACCTATATATCCATTCATTTTAAAGTGATTACATTTAAACTCCACATCTATTATATTTTCTGTTATTTCTTTTCCATATATGCTTCTAATGGTATTTACGAGTTTACCATCTCCTGGAGTATTTAACATTTGTTTGTTATTATTTGTATATTTAAATTGAACACTTGGATTACCTATTGCAAGTTTATTTATTAAATCACTTATATTTATAGTTTCTGCATGAGTAGACTTTAAAAACTTCTGTCTTGCTGGTGTATTAAAGAAAATATCTTTTATAATGATTGTAGTTCCATTAGTAGAACCAATTGGTTCTTTTGATATTATTTTTCCACCCTCAACGTATATTTTAGTTCCTATAATCTCATCCTTTGTTTTAGTAGTCATCTCTAATTTGGATACAGCTGAAATAGATGCTAATGCCTCCCCTCTAAAACCAAGAGAATATAAGTCGTATAAATCATCAATTTTTTTTATTTTACTAGTAGCATGTCTTAAAAATGATTTCTCAACTTCACTTGAAGGTATTCCTATTCCATTATCTGTAATCTTAATTAAACTCTTACCTCCATCAACTATATCTATAGAAATTTTGCTTGCACCTGCATCGATAGAGTTTTCAATAAGTTCTTTCACTACAGAAGAAGGTCTTTCTACAACTTCACCTGCTGCTATCTTATTTATAGTTAAATCATCTAGGATGTTAATTATATTTTTCATTTGCACACCTCTAAGATTTTATTTCTTTTGCTTTTTTTTGAAGATTATAAAGAGAATTTATCGCATCCAATGGAGTCATATTTAGGATATCTAGATTTAAAATTTCTTCTGATAATATGTCTCTCTTTACACTATCAAAAGATATTTGAGTTAATGCTACTTCTTTTACAGAATCTTCTTTATTGGTTTTCTCCGTATCATCATTTTCCTTTATTAAAGCAACTTCATCATTTAGTAACTTAAATTTAGAATTTAATTTATCATAATCCTTTTTTATATGCTTATAGTCTTTTACTATAAGTTCATGTTCTATTTTTAGAGATTCATATTTATTCTTAAAATTACTTTGATTTACCTTAAGCAATTCTTCATCTAAATTAATGCTAGTCGCATTAGCTTTTTCTTTATCACCATTTATCGCTACACTGTTATAGACATGATTTTTTTCCAAGTCTTTAAGTATATATTTTGCTCTTTCTATGACTTCATCTGGTAGTTTAGCTAATTTAGCAACATATATTCCATAACTCTTATCTGCCCCTTGAGGAATTATTTTTCTTAAAAAGATTATTCCTTCTCCATCTTCTTTGACTGCTATTGAATAATTCTTAACCTCTTTAAACTCCTCTTCTAAATCAGTAAGTTCATGATAATGTGTTGCAAATAATGTTTTGCATCTAATATTCTTCTGAATATATTCCACTATTGACCATGCTAAACTTATACCATCATAAGTGCTGGTTCCACGACCTATTTCATCTAATATAACTAGACTTCTCTCTGTAGCATTTTTTAGTATAAGAGATACTTCATTCATTTCCACCATAAAAGTAGACTGCCCTTGAGACAAGTCATCACTAGCTCCAACTCTAGTAAATATTCTATCTAAGATTGGAATATCAGCATATTCTGCTGGTACAAATGAACCTATATGTGCCATAAGTGCTATTATAGCAGTTTGTCTCATATAGGTCGATTTCCCAGACATATTAGGACCAGTTATTATGTTAATAATATTTTCTCCACGGTTTAGATATGTATCATTTGGAACGAAATTTTCCTCACCTACTATATTTTCAACAACTGGATGCCTACCATTTCTTATATCAAGTTTATTATTTTCATTTATTGCTGGCTTTACATAATTATTTATGTGTGCAACTGTTGCCAGAGATACAAAAACATCTATATTAGCTATAGTTTTAGCTACTTTTTGTATTCTATCTATATTTTTGTATATAGTATCTCTTATACCTACAAATATCTCGTATTCTAGAGACTTAATTTTTTCTTCAGCATGTAATATCTTTTCTTCTATTTCCTTTAATTCTGGAGTTATATATCTTTCTGCATTACTAAGTGTCTGCTTTCTTATATATGTCTCATCTAGTTTTGCCTGTTTAAAGTTAGCTTTTGTTATTTCTATATAGTAACCAAAAACTTTATTAAAACCTATTTTTAATGATTTAACTCCTGTCTTTTCTCTTTCCCTATTTTCTATTTCTTTTACAAGAAAAGCTCCATTTTTAGAAATATCTCTTAATTCTTTAAGCTCATCACTAAAATCAGACTTAATTATATTTCCATCTTTTATAGTTATTGTAGGTTCTTCTAAAATAGCTTCATCTATTAAATTGTATATATCATCCAATTTATCCATTTCTGAAACATACTCTTTTAATATTGTTGCATTTGATAAATCTATTGTGTCTTTTAAATTTGGTAATTTTTCTATTGAATTTTTTAAGTGAACTAATTCTTTTGGTGTAACCCTTTCAAATGCTATCTTTCCACATATTCTTTCTATATCGTATATATTTTTAAGTATATCATTTAAATCTTCTCTTAATATAAAATCATCTTTTATCTCTTCTATTACATCTAATCTATTTTCAATTTTAGACTTATTTATCAAAGGTTCTTCAACATATTTTCTTAAAAGTCTACCTCCCATTGCTGTAGAAGTTTTATCAAGAACATGCAATAATGAACCTTTTTTCTTATTGCCTCTTATAGTTTGAGTAAGCTCTAAGTTAGTTCTAGTAAACATATCTAAAACCATGTATTCTGATGAATTGTATATATTTATATTATTTATATTAGATGTTATTTGTTTTTGAGTATTATATATATAATTCAGAAGAATTGATAAGCTTGACTTTATAAGACCTTTATCATCAAACTTTAGTTTTTGCAGATAAACCTCTGGAAAATATTCTCTTAATATATTTATATCCAAATAGTTATCGCTAAAACTTTCATTTATGTATATATTACTTACAGTAGCTATATCTCTAAGCTTTTCTATAAAGTCTAAATCATTTATAATTATTTCTGTAGGATGGATTTTTGCAATCTCTTCAATTACTTTATCTTCATTTAAACAAGTTGCATTAGTTTCTCCAGTACTTATATCAACATAAGTTAGCCCTATATTAGAACCATCCTTATATAAAGACAACAAATAATTATTTTTTTTATTTTCAAGTAAGTTTCCATCTAAAACAGTTCCAGGAGTGATGACTCTTATAACCTCTCTTCTAACAATTCCTTTTGCAGTAGATGGGTCTTCCATTTGTTCACCTATTGCTACTTTATATCCATTTTCAACTAATTTTGATATATATGAATTGGCTGAGTGGAAAGGCACACCACACATAGGAGCACGTTCTTCTAAACCACAAGCTTTTCCTGTTAATGCTATTTCAAGAGCTTTTGAAGCTACTAATGCATCTTCAAAAAACATTTCATAAAAATCTCCCAATCTAAAAAACAGTATACAATCTTTATATCGGTTTTTTACTTCAAGGTACTGCTTCATCATAGGAGTCAATTTATTCATATCTATTTGCATTATCAAACCTCCTTCTTTTCTAATTAAATATTATATCATAGTAGATGATTATTATTAACATAATATATAAAATTTTGACGTATAACTAAAAAACAATCCAAAATGTATAATTGCATTTTGGATTGCTAGGTTTAATACTCTTTGAATAAAGCATATATATAATTTTTACAACAAAGATATTATTTCTTTCTTAAGTTTAATGACATTTTCAAGGTTATCTTCATTCAGTTTTTTACTATCAATAATAAATTCTTTTTTTATTATTGATGGCTTTTTTGAAATGACATAAATTCTATTTGACAGCATTATAGCTTCATCAATATCATGGGTTATAAGAAGTATTGTTGAATTTACCTTTTTCTTAACATCTAAAAGCCATTTTTGCATAGATGTCTTAGTCAACGAGTCTAGTGCTCCAAAAGGCTCATCTAAAAGCATTATGTCATTAGAATTTACAAAGGTTCTCAGGAAATTTGCTCTCTGTCTCATTCCTCCAGAAAGTTCAGATGGATATTTATTTTCATATCCATTTAAACCAAAAACCTCAAAATAATGTTTTACCATTTCCCTTGCTTTACTCTTTTTTTCTTTTTTTAAGACCAGTGGTAGTGACACGTTATCTATTATAGTTTTATATGGTAAAAGTAAGTCTTTTTGGTACATGTAACTGTATTTTCCATTTATATCTACTTTACCACTATTATAATCTGTAAGTTTAGTTATAATATTAAAGATAGTACTTTTACCACATCCACTTGGTCCTAATATAGAAACAAATTCGCCTTCATATACATCAATACTTATATCTTTTAAAACTTCAACTTCTTTATATGTTTTTGATACATTTTCTATAGATACTTTTATTTTTTTATTGTGGTAAGAATTCATTTGTGTAAGCATCACTTGCCTTCATATCCTTATCTATTAATTTATATTCTTTTAAGAATGATGTGTAGTTATTCCATACACTGTCTTTCATTTCTCCCCATCTAGGTGCATCGTCTTTATATTTACTTGCTAGATATTCTTGACTCTTTAATGCTAATTTTTCATCTACCTCAGGTGCATGTTTTACTAATATTTTTGCTGCATCTTCTGGATTTTTAATTGCATATTCGTAACCTTTTGTTGTAGCCTTTAAGAATTTCTTAGCTAGTTCTGGATTATCTTTTAGTACAGTTTCATTAGAAATTATAAGTGGTGTATAATAATCTAATCTTTCATCTAAATCTTTTACTGGTATAAAGTTCAAATCATAGTCAATTAAACTTGCCTTAACTGCATCCCAACCTTCAAATATCCATGCAAAATCTACAGTTTTCATAGCTGCAAAGAAATCATCTTGACCAGTATTAACTATTTTTAATTTGTTAAAGTCGGCTCCATTTTTCTTCATAACTGCTTTAAAAACAGCTTCTTCTGATGGAGAACCCCAACCACCGTAAGTTTTTCCCTCAAAATCCTTAGCTGTAGTTATATTTTTTTCTTTTGGTGATGCAAACCCAGAAGTATTATGTTGTATAACAGCTGCTACAGCTTTTATTGGAAGTGGGTCTTCACTAGTCTTTGCATAGGTAACTTGTTCTTGATAACTTATACCAAAGTCCGCTTTGCCTGTTGCAACTAAAGTCTCAGCTCCACTTTCAGGTGGTTGCACTACTTCAACATCTAAACCTTCTTCTTTATAATAACCTTTATCAAGTGCCACAAATAATCCAGTATGATTTGTATTTGGTGTCCAATCAAGCACCATAGTCACTTTTTTAGAAGAATCATCTTTAGTACTACTTTTATCCTTATCATTATTTGAAGAACATCCAGTTATTGTCGCTAATGTAAAAACACTTACTAATCCTAATATTCCTAATTTTTTAAAATTCATAATTTCCTCCCTCAAATACAATTAATCTGCTAATCTATGTCTTATAACAATTTTTTTTGCTACTTGTACAACTCCTACAAATATTAAACTAAATATAACTACCAATATAGTAGATGCAAATACTTTATCAAGAGCATATGCACTTTTTGACCTTAGCATATAAACACCAAGACCTTTGGTTCCACCTAACCACTCTGCAACAGTCGCTGCCATTACAGCATAGGTCGCAGATATTTTAAGCCCAGAAAAAAATTTATCCATTGCCATAGGAAATTTAAGATGAATAAATGTATTAATTTTATTTGAATTCATAGTCTTAAATAAATTTAAATAATCTTTATCAATATTCTCGATTCCATCTACAAAACTTATTAATATAGGAAAAAAACAAGTAAGCGTTACCATCAATATTTTTGGCATTGTCCCAAAGCCAAACCATATCATAAAAAGTGGAGCTATAATTATTGTAGGTATCATTTGAGTGACCAACATAATAGGATAAAGACACTTTTTTATTATCGACACAAAATCCATCAATACACCAATTATTAATGATATTATAATTGCAACTATAAAACCAAGTATTGCTTCTCCTATAGTAACTACAGCATGCATGGATAAATTTTGAGAGTCTTTAAAAAATACATTAAGTATATCTACTGGTGTGGGTAGTATATACTGTGGGACTTTTAAAACTTCTACCACAGATTGCCAAAGAATAAGTATAAACAAAAATGTTGCTATTGGATATATACTATCTTTAACTTTATCTATGATTTCTAAGTTTTTCATCTATAGTCAAACCCCCAGCTTTTTCATCTACTCTAGCTACTGTTATAACTCTTTCACATCCAAGGTTAAAAGGGATTTTATGTACTTTCTTCAATAATTCAAAAACTTCATCAAAATCACCTTCAACAGTCGTACTCATTGCACCTATTTCACATTTAAGACCACTTTTTTCAATTTCAGCAATACAAGCATCTACTACTTTATACATTTCTTCCTCACCTTTGTAAGGTCTTAGTGGCATTACTGCTATGTCTGCGATTACCATTTAAATCACTCCTTTAAAAATAATTAATACCTACTAGGTATATTTTGTTTTTTATTAAAAATTTTACTTCTGAAAGATAATATATTTAAATAAAATAAAAGTCTTATCCACAATAGGATAAGACTTATTTTCATCTTTACTGGTCTCCCTACACTGGCATTATCCAAACAGGTTCAAAGGGTCGAGATAAAATCTCCTCTCAGCACATTAGCTCCCCGAAATATATTATATCTTTTCTACTTGATTATACTACACTTATCATATTTTAACAAATTTTTTATTCATATTATATATTTTATCTATTTTAAAATATATAATACCAAAATAGTATTTTTTAGTATTTTTAAAAAAGTATATTGCCATAATACCTACTCATCATAATTTATTAGAGTTTGATTAAATTTTAAAGCTTATTTATAAAAATATACTATTATAATGATTTTTATTTATTTTATTAACCATTTGACTTTATTTAGCTTTATTCTTCTGCCTCAAATTAGTTCAATTTAGGTTAATAATAAAAACCTCTTATTCTGATTTGTATATATAAACTATATAATGTAATTATTTTACCTAATTTATTTTTGAAAAATAAATTATTTTTTTTAATTTTTAAATTTTTTAATATGTACCTTGAAAAATCAAACGTTTTCCTATATGATTGTAATTGTAGAATAAAACTAAATAGGCAAAACTAGAGAAATTTAGTGACGCAAAGCTATAGGGACTAAGACTTATGAAACGAGTTATGTCAGCCAGTTGCCAAAAAGATATTTTCTTTTTGTTTTTATGAAAGTTTTTTAGGGGGATAAATGATATATGTTTATAGATAAAATGGATAGATGTACGCATATACTAACTGCATATATATGCAGTTCATACGATTACTGCAATTTTATAGATACACAATTAAATGACTTTATACTAGAATATGGAGAGAACGTGGTAGAATCTTGTTTGCATCAAGTGATGGTATTGGTAAGCAGATATAATTAAAGAAATTTTATTTTCTAGAAAACCCTTTTTAGTTTTATCTACGTTTTATAATACATTAAAGAACTAATTAAAATAAGCTTCATTATCTATTTTTCATGAAGTAAACAGTTGAGTTTATCTCATATACTGTTTACCCCAATTACATAATTCTAATAATATCGATTCCAATGATTTGCCACGTTTAGTAGACAAATATTCAACTTTTGGAGGAATAGTCGGATAAGAAATCCTCTTAATAAGTCCATCTCTTTCAAGATACTTTAATTCTTGTGACAGTATCTTATGACTTATATGAACAACTTCTTTTTTTAATTGACTGTAACGTATTGGCTCTTGTTTTAAAATATGCCATAAAATAATTGCCCTCCATTTACTTCCTATCACAGTCATGGTAAAACCAATTGAACAATTAAAATCTTTTTGTCTTTCTTCAATATTTGGAAATTCTTCAAAATTATTATCTATATCCATCCCAATCCTCTCTTTCAAAATAGTAAGTATCTAACTAAAAAGTGCATTCTTGTTTAGCATACTAATTCGTAATATAATCTTGATTGTAGCATAGAGCCTTACATAATACTACTTTTTTAGATGTATATGTTTAAATTTTAATATAGACATATACTGTTTTATTAATTTTATTTAAATAGATAATAATAAGTAATAACTTATCTAAAGTTTTCTATGTACACAAACTACTCTAATATTTAGAAAGGATTATATAATATGAATAAAACATTTCGTCTTTATCAAGTTGACTCATTTACAAAAGAAAAATTTACAGGTAATCCAGCTGGTGTAATTACAAATGCTGATGGCTTATCTGAATCACAAATGCAAAAAATAGCAAGAGAATTAAATAATTCAGAAACTGCTTTTATTTTCAATAAATTTGTTAAAAATCATCAAGAAAATTATGATGTACATATCAGATTTTTTACACCAACTAATGAGGTTCCTATATGTGGTCATGCTACTATTGCTGCCCATTATGCTAGAGCAGTAGAAAACCAACTCAATAGCACAACAGTATTTCAAAAAACTGGCGCTGGAATATTGCCAGTTGATATTATAAAAAAAGATAATGATTATGAAATAATTATGACACAAGGAAAAATTGAAGTATCTCCACCATTAAAACAAACCTATCAAGAAAGATTACTTAATGCATTTGGTATTTTAAAGGAAGATATTCGTACAGATTGTCCTATTGCCATAGCATCTACAGGACATTCAAAGGTTATGATTGGAATAAAGAGATTATCAACATTAAATAATTTATCTCCAAATTTATATGAATTATCGAAAATAAGTCAAGAAATAAAATGTAATGGATATTATATTTTTACATTAAATAATAAAGAAATGCTACAGGTTCATGGAAGGATGTTTGCTCCTGCAATTGGTATTTCAGAAGACCCTGTTACAGGAAATGCTAATGGGCCTTTAGGTGCGTATATTGTACATTATAAAGTAATACCTATACCTAACACAGAGTTTATATTTGAAGCAGTTCAAGGAGAAGCAATAAAACGCAAAGGCAAGATGTTAGTAAAAGTAATTATTTCAGATAATAAACCCGTTGAAGTAAAAATAATTGGAAAAGCTATAATTGCATTCTCAACAAACATAGAAATTGAATTATAGAATACATCTAAGTAAAATTTTGAACTTTTTAATTCTAATTAATACTAATTTAATAACAAACTAATTTATATACAA